>NZ_JFJV02000049.1:71867-112444 GCF_000611145.1 Cupriavidus sp. SK-3
ACTCCCGACGCTGCCGTCAAATCCAGCCGGGACTTGCCTACGTGCAAGTTCCAGGCCACGCGCCAGCCGCCGGCCGAGCGCCCCGCCGGGCCGCGCGCGTGCCGGATCGTCCGCCAGCGACCGGCCGAAAACCAAACGGCCGTCCGAAAATCGAACGGCCGCCAGGCCTTCCGCCCGGGGATGGTCGATCCATCCCCGGGCCAGGAAGTGGAGAAACAATTACTTCCGTGCCGATGCGCGCATCAATCCGCGCGCTCCGGCAACGGCAACTTCACCCAGTCCGTGTAGAACGCCTCGATATCCGGCTCGAAGTCGTGGATCACCGGATACCACGGCGTGGGCGCTTCCACGTCGTGCATGGTCCCGCATTTCGGGCAGTAGTACTCGCGGTACACCTGCCATTGGGTATCCGGCGCCATCAGTTGCGGATAGACCTCGGCCATGGCTTCGTCCGTATCGCGCACATAGACGTTGGCGTGCAGCTTCCAGTTCTCCCGATAGTCGCAGAAGACATGGCCGCAGTCGCATTGGGTCACCCATTTCCTGGTCTTGGCTTGCTGCACGATAAACATGTGCGGGCTCAGCGGCAGCACGATGCGGTCGTCCCAATCGAGCTTCTTCTGCAGTGCTTCCACGTAAAGCTGGAAGCGCGCGGCATCCTTGGGCATCGACAGCATGCGCAGGGTGGTGTCCCAGTCGAGCTTGCCGTCGACCAGGTTCTTGACCTGTTCACTGGTGTAGGTGGACATATTGAATCCTCTCTGGTGGCGTATTGCCTTATGTCTGTGTTCGCGGGCGTGGGCCGGGCGTCATTCCTCGACCAGCACGACGGTGTTGACGTCGGGCATCTTGGACAGGTCCATGCGGTACTTGGAGCCATAGGTCGGCACGTCCAGTTCGTCCTCGGTCAGGGTCCACGAGTCCGGCAGATCCCAGAACGCGCGGAACTGCTGCTCGAACTTCTTCGACAGGCCGAAACTGGTGGCGAACATGTGCTGTACCTGGGTCGAGGCGTGCTTGACCAGGATCCGCTCGCGCTCGCCCTTCATCCATTCCTGGACGGGCTGCGAGCGCGCCAGGCGCTGGTTACGGATCTCGACGCGTAGCAGAGCCGTTTCCCTGGCATCCACCTTCCAGATGCCGTTGCCATCCTTGGTCGCCACGGCGCCGTAGACCTTCTGCGCGTACTCCGGCAGCAGCAAGGCGTTGTTCAGGTCCCGCTCGATGGCTTCCGCCTCGCGGTCGAGCGGGTCGCCAAAGCCCGGGCCGCCGCGCAGGTAGTTCAGGTACAGGTCGTAGTTGTCGTAGCAGTCCTCGGTGGTCATGCACTGCTGGTCGCGCTTGACCACCGCGCCGGCGTTGAGGTGGTTCTCGTAATCCGGCAGGTCCGGATTGGCATCGCCGCCCAGCGGCAGGCTGTCGCCGGCGGCAATGCGCTCCTTCAGGCCGGTCTTGTGGGCCTCGAAGCGGTAGCCGGTGGCGGCCGGATAGCCGCCCATCAGGCCCCAGTCGCTGTTCATATAGCCATTGCCCATGAAGAACATGGTCCAGTCCTGCGCTTTCCACACCATGCGCAGCGTCTCGAAACCGCAGCCGCCCCGGTACTTGCCGTAGCCGCCGGAATTGGCCTTGGCGTTGCGCCCCAGGTAGAGCAGTGGCTCGGCCATTTCCCAGATCTCGATGTCGCCCATGTCGCCTTCCGGGTTCCAGATCGCCGCGGCATGATTCAGCCCATCCTTGATGGCGCTGGCGCCGGTGCCGCACGAGGACGCCTCGAAACTGTTGACCGCGTGGATCTCGCCGTCCTGGTTGATGCCGCCGCCCTGCAGCCAGTTGGAGGTGTTGGCGTTGCCGGCATTGACCTCTTCCAGGTAGCCACGGCTGAAGTAAGCCTGCGAGAGGCCGCGCCACATCGCGCTCCAGCCTGAGACCAGGAAGTGCCAGGCATAGGCATGACCGGTGCGGCGGTCGTCCGGGTTCATCCAGGTACCCTTGGGCAGATGGAATTCGGTACCAAAGTAAGCGCCGTCATTGATGCGCTGCGTGGGCACCAGGGTCTGGGTCATCATCACCCAGATGCCGCTGGTAAAGGCCACCTGGTGCGCGTTGTACGAGTGCCAGCCCCAGCGGCTCGCGCCCCCGAAATCCAGCCGCCACGAGCCGTCCTTGCGGATTTCCATTTCCACCGGCGAATGCATGATCGAATCGAGCTTGGCGAAAGCCGACGAGGTCTGCACGTCCGGATGGTTGTATGGCACGTCGACGAAGGCGACCTTGCGGTACTTGCCGGGCAACGTCATCGCCTTGATGCGCGTCTGCAGGCCGCGCCGCCCTTCCTCGATCACCTCGTAGGAGAACTCTTCATAGGCTTCCAGTCCTTCGTCCTCGATCACTTCTTCGATCAGGTCGCGGATCATGTGGCAGCCCGCAATGCGGGTACGCTCGTCCAGGATCCAGTATTTCGGCGTGCGTACCGAGCGCTGGCTCTCATGCAGCCAGTCGCGCAACGGGGTGTCGTTCACCCCGGTCTTGCGGCAAGTGATCATGTAGCCGTCGCCGAAGCGCTGCACCTGCCCGGTCGACATCGATCCCGGCGTCACCGCGCCGGTGTCGATCACGTGGGTCACGCCGCCCACCCAGCCGACCAGCTTGCCGTGCGCGAAGATCGGCACGATGGTGGCGATGTCGCAAGGATGGACGTTGCCGATCGAGCAATCGTTGTTGGTGAACATGTCGCCGGGATGGATGCCGGGATTGGCCTCCCAGTTGTTTTCGATCATGTATTTGATCGCCGCGCCCATCGTGCCGACGTGGATGATGATCCCGGTCGAGGTCAGCACGCAATCGCCCGCGGCGTTGTAGAGCGTGAAGCACAGTTCGCCCTCCTGCTCGACAATCGGACTGGCGGCGATCTTCTTGGCGGTTTCGCGCGCATGCACCAGGCCGCCGCGCAGCTTGGAGAAGAGCTTTTCGTAGCGGATCGGGTCCCGCTCGCGGAATTCAAGGCGCGTGAGCCCGTTGTAGTGGCCAGTTCTGGCTGTGCGCTCCAGGATGGCGTCGCGGAACTGCTTGAGCGTTTCGCCGGTCTTGAGCAGGTCGGCGAGGCCGACTTCCTTGCTGGACATCATGTTCATGGCGTGTCTCCTTACTTCACTTCTTTGAGGTGGAAGAGGCGATGCTTGTCGAGCGTGGTGGCAAAGCCCTCGGGCACCACGAAAGTAGTCGCGTCCGACTCGATGATGGCCGGTCCGGTGATGATGTTGCCGGGCTGCAGCGCCTCCATCTTCCACAGCACCGCGTCGCGCCACTGCTTCTGGCGGTACAGCGGGCGCGTTCCCAGGCGGGCTTGCGCGGGCGGCTTCGGCCCGCCTTCCGGGTCTTCCGGCAGCACCGGTTTCTGGGTAATCACCATGCCGCGCATGATCGCGCCGGTGACGGAGAAGCCCAGTTCCGGCGAACGCGCCGAACTGGCGTACACCCTGCCGTAGGTTTCCTCGAAGGCATCGACGATCTGCTCCCAGTCCCCGGCCGTGGCGGCACTGACGATAGGCGAGCTGATTTCCAGGTCGTTGAGCTGGCCCATGTACTGCATGCGGTAGCCGGGCCGCAGGATCACGTCTTCGGGCTTGAAGCCGTTGATCTTGAACTCCTCGATCACCTTGGCGGCCAGGTCCGACCACGCTTTCTGGATGGTCTGGGCCGCCTGGGCCTTGTCCACTTCGGCGGCGTCCTGCGGCAGCGCCAGGTCGACGCTCTTGTCATAGCGGTACTCGAAGTCCGCGCAGGCGCAGCCGAATGCCGAGAAGCCCGCCGCCCACGCCGGCACGATCACGTCCTTGAACCCCAGCCCTTCGGTGTAGCCGTAGGTATGGACCGGCCCTGCCCCGCCATAGGAGAAGCAGACGAACTCGGTCGGGTTGTAGCCCTTGGCGCTTACATTGGAGCGCAGGTACTCGCGCAGTTGCAGGTCGAGCAGTTCGATCACGCCCGCTGCAGCATCCTCCACCGACAAACCCAGCGGATCGGCGATCTGCGCCTTGATATGCTGGCGCGCCCGCTCGACGTCCAGCTTGATGGCGCCGCCAAGGAAGTTGTCGGGATTGAGATAGCCCAGCACCACATGGCAGTCGGAAACCGACACCGTGTCCAGCCCACTCTGCGGCCAGCACGTACCGACGCGGTATCCCGCGCTGTCGGGACCGAGCTTGATGGCGCCGCTATAGGGATCGAGCCGCACGAAGCTGCCCGCGCCGGCGCCCACCGAGTCCATCGTCACCAGCGGCAGCGACAGCACCAGGCGCGCCATGTCGGGATCGGCGGCAATGGCGAAGTTGCCCTTGGTGATGAGCGCCATGTCGAACGAGGTGCCGCCGATGTCGGAACAGGCGATATTGTCGTAGCCCAGGGTCTCGCCCAGCAGCTTGGAGCCGATCACGCCGCCGATCGGGCCGGAGACGATGGTGCGTGCCAGTTCCTTGGCCTTCCAGCTGATAGTGCCGCCGTGGGTGGCCATCACCCGCAGGTCGAACCTGGCGCCGTGCTTCCTGAAACGGTCGCTGACCTTCTTGAGCGTCTGCCGCGACGGTTCGGCCGCGTAGGCTTCGAGCACCGTGGTGTTCATCCGGTGGCTTTCCTTGCGCTGCGGGTAATAGTCCACCGAGGCGAACACGGGGATATCGGCGCCCAGCTTCTTGAGTTCCTCGCGCACGATGTCGCGCGCTTGCTGCTCGCTGGTGCCGTTCTTGTGCGATTGCAGGAAGCAGATCACGATGGCCCTGGACCCGGCCGCCACCAGTTCGCGCGTCGCCTGGCGCACTTCGTTTTCGCGCAGCGGGATGACGATCTCACCCTGCACGTCGGTGCGTTCGGTCACGCCGCGGGTACGCGACAGCGGCACCAGCGGTTCGTCATAGCGGTGCGTGTTGAGATGGATACGCTCCTCCAGCGCGTAGCCCAGGTAGCTCTGGATGGCCCGCCCCATCGAATGGACGTGCTCGAAGCCTTTGTTGACCATCAGGCCCACATCCAGCCCCTTGCGCTGCACGACGCGGTTGAGCATCGCGGTGCCCGAGTACACGCAGGTCAGCAGTTCGGGATACACGTCGTCGACGCCGCGCTGCCAGTGCGCAAGCGCGTCCTCCGAGGAGTTGAAGATGGCCAGGGATTCGTCTTCCGGGTTGCTTTGGGCCTTGCCGACGACGAACCGTCCGTCGGCGCGCACAAAGAAGGTGTCGGTCATCGTGCCGCCGGCGTCGATGCCCATCACCTGGACTTGTGATTGCACTTCCATATCCTTGTCTCCTTGCTTTGACAGCGTTCACGGCGGCTGCCAGGCAGCGCCGTTGCCAGACTCACCACATGGCGCGGTGGTCCGGTGTCTGTATCGCAACCGCTGTGCCAGCCAGCGGAGACAAGCGTTTTTTCTTTTTACATCAATGAGATACCGACTATTTTCGAGCTTCAGGAAGTGAGGGCAAGCGACTTCCACCGTCTCGAACGTCGTGAATTCGAACGGTGCATCGTTCGGTTTTCGCGCTGCGTGCAGGGCAGTGGCCCGTTCGGCGCAGAGCGCCGCAGGGCGATGGATAAGCCACTCCATGCAAGGCCGGAAGCGGTCCTGACACACAGCGATGTTATGCTTTGGGCCTCGATAACTCCTGCGCGCACAGGGCGCGCACCCTGATGGAAATTGCCATATTACTGGCGCTGATTCTGATCAACGGCCTGTTCGCGATGTCCGAAATCGCCCTGATGACGGCTCGCAAGGCCCGCCTGCAACGGCGCATCGAAGAAGGCGACCGCGGCGCCATCGAGGCGATCAAGCTGGGCGAAGACCCCACCCGCTTCCTCTCGACCGTGCAGATCGGCATCACTTCGATCGGCGTGCTTAACGGTGTGGTTGGCGAGTCCACCCTGGCCCAGCCGCTCGGTGTGTGGCTGCAAGGCCTTGGCTTGCAGGAGTCGACCGCCGGTTACGTGGCAACCATCATCGTTGTGGCTGGCCTGACGTACTTTTCCATCGTGCTTGGCGAACTGGTGCCGAAGCGTCTCGGCCAGATGGCGCCGGAAACCATCGCCCGCCTGGTGTCACGCCCGATTTCCTTCCTGGCGCTGGCCTCCACGCCCTTTGTCAAGCTGCTCTCCAGCTCGACCCGGCTGGTGCTGCGCATGCTTGGCGTCAAGAGCGGCCGTGGCCCGGCCGTCACCGAAGAAGAGATCCATGCGCTGCTGGTGGAAGGCTCGGAGGCAGGCGTCATCGAGCAGCACGAGCACACCATGGTGCGCAATGTGTTCCGCCTCGACGACCGCCAGCTCACCTCGCTGATGGTGCCGCGCGGCGACGTGGTCTGCCTGGACGTGGAAGTCCCGCTGGAAGAAAACCTGCGCCGCATCGAGGAGTCCGATCACTCGCGCTTCCCGGTGGTGCGCGGCGGCATGCACGACATGCTCGGCGTGGTCAGCGCGCGCCAGTTGCTTGCGCGCCGCCTGCGCGGCGAGCCCACCGACCTGGCCGCCGTGGTGCAACCTCCGGTTTTCGTACCGGAGAGTGTGACCGGCATGGAATTGCTGGAGAATTTCCGCATCTCGGGTGGCCAGATCGCCTTCGTCATCGACGAATATGGCGAGGTGCTGGGCCTGGTCACGCTGCAGGACCTGATCGAAGCCATCACGGGCGAATTCAAACAGGACGGTGTCGGCGAGGAATGGGCGGTGCAGCGCGAGGATGGCTCCTGGCTGCTCGATGGCCTGATCCCCATCCCCGAGCTGAAAGACCGCATTGGCCTGCGCCACGTGCCGGAAGAGGACAAAGAGCGCTACCACACGCTCTCCGGCATGTTGTTGCTGTTGCTGGGCCGGCTCCCGCAAACCGGCGACACAGTGCGCTGGGCCGACTGGAAGTTCGAGATCGTCGACATGGACGGCAAGCGCATCGACAAGGTATTGGCCTCGCGCGTGCCGCCCGAGGACGGCGCCGACGCCGAAACCACCGGCTGATCACCCCGCCCGCCAGGCCCTGGCGGGCTCCGCGCCGCGCCTGCCGCACCGGGTCTGGTTACGCCGGGCGCCGGATTTCAACCTCCGTCAAGCCCCCGCGAATCCGCACTATCCCTGTATCCGCAGCCCTTCGGGCGGCGCCTGCCGTGCCGTATGATCTGGCTGTGCCGTGCCACTCCTGACTGCGGCTTGAGGACAAGATCCCCAGGCCGGCGCACGGATGGCATGGCGGTTGGTGCGGTCACGGCATGGCCGGATCGTGCCCGGATCACGACAGGGACCCCCCATGCATCCTGACGCAGACGACGATGTCCGCTCGGCGGAGGTGGACCCACGGGATACTAGCGATTTTGCTTGCGCGCTGGCAGCGCGCAAGCAACTATCGCCCGCCACGCAACGATTCGCGGTCCTTGTTATCCACCTGGACCGCTTTACCCACGCCAGCGAAATGCTCGGCGCGCATCTGGCCGGACGGTTGCGCGCGCAGGCAGTGGCGCGCGTAGCCGCGCTGGCGCCCCCGGCGGAGATGACATGGCTGGGACAAGCGGACATCGGCGCGGCTGTGCCGCTGCCCCTGGCGGCGGCCGATTACATGGAAGCCGCACTGCGCCTGGCGCGCGGCGTGGCCGCCGGCCTCGCACGCCCTTTCCTGCAGGATGGGTTCGAATTGTTCCTGTCCAGCAGCGTCGGCGTGGCGCTTGATGACCCCGACAAGCCGGCCGAGCGCAGCCTGCGCGAAGCGTATGACGCAATGCTGCGTGTGCGCAAGCGCGGCGGTGACGGCGTTGCCGCCAGCGCTGCCACGACGTCCCAGCCGCTTTCCACGCCCCTGCTGGCTGCCCTCCCGCACGCGCTGGCGCGAAGCCAGCTTGCTCTGAACCTGCAGGCACGGGCATCGCTGTCCACGGGCTGCGTGACAGGCTATACAGCCAGGCTGCGGTGGCAGAGCCCCGAGTTCGGGCGCGTTGCGCCGCAGGACTTCCTGCCTGCGCTGGAATCGCTCGGCATGATGGGCGACGTCGCGCGCTGGCTGATGGAAAACGCCCTGCCCCTGCTGAATTGCCCGGGCATCGGCGAACCGGTGGAACTCTCCCTGCTGGTGTCCAGCGCGCAGATGCACGGTACCCCCATGATCGATACCCTGCTGCGCACGCTGGAACGCCGGCATCTGGACCCGGCCAGGATTTGCCTGGAGATCCCCCCCGGAGCGTTGCTCGCCACCGACCACGTGGCTGCCGCGAAGCTGGCCACGCTGCGGCGCGCCGGCGTGCGCTTTGCCTTGAGCGACTTTGCCGACGCACCTGGCGGCAGCGCGACCCTGGAGCGCCTGCGCCCGGATCTGCTGACCTTCAATGCGCGCTGCATCGGCACGACCGCGCAGCCAAACCAGGAAAGTGCCGGCGCCGCGCGGCTGCAATCCGCCTGCGAGCAGGCACAGCGCCTTGCGTTGCCAGTCTGCGCCAAGGGCATCGAAACGCGGCACCAACTGGCCGAGGTGCGCAACTGGGGCTGCAGTGCCGTGCAAGGCTACCTGCTGGCCCAGCCCTTCCCGGCCCGGTGGCTGGCCCAGACACATGCGGCCATCTGCGCCCGTGCGCGCGAACTGCTGGCGTAGGCAGGCCGCCCGTGCTGCCGCCTCGTCCCCGGAATGCGGTGTCCTGTTGCACGTTTCGCCTGGCACGAACGGTTACAAAATGGCGGGCGTCGCGCTTCATAGTGCCCCGCGACAACGGTAGAATTGCGGCGAATTCAATGATCGAAAGGAGTCTGGCGTGAAAAAAGGATGGATCTTCTGCATTCTGTTTGCCACCCTGCTGGCTGGCTGCAACACCATGGCCGGGCTCGGCCAGGATATCCAGAAGGGCGGCCAGAAGCTCGAAGGCGCGGCGGATCGCAGCAAATAAGATGTGTCGCAGGCACCGGCTCCGGTGCCTGGCGGCGCGGGCCTGGCATTGCGCGACCGGCCCGTCGCCCCCCGCCGCCTTGCTCGTTATCCCCGACCAGCGCGCCGGGGGTGCTACAGCAGTTCCTCCGGCGTGAATGGCGCGAGCACGTCGATCCAGGTGCGCTTCGACCAGCTGGTATCCGGCTCGGTATCCAGTACCACCGCCTTGTCTCCCTTGCCATCCACCCACTGCACCGCGCCCTGTCCGGACAAGCGCAGCAAGTAGCTGTTGTCATCGATCGCCCCGGCAAATAGCTGTGCGACTTGCTGCGCCAGCTTCGGGCTGTGGATGATCAGGCCAGTCTCGGTGTTCTGGCTGGCCGAGCGGGGATCGAAGTTCATCGAACCCACGAACAGGTTGGTACGGTCCGCGACCGCGGCCTTCACATGCAGGCTGGCCTGCGACGACGTGTAATCCCCGATGATTTTCTGCGGCCGGCCGGGTCGAGACTTCAGCTCATGCAGCTCCACGCCCGCGCGCAGCAGGTCGGGCCGGTAGCGCCGGTAGCCGACGTGGACGATGGGCGCATCGGTGGCGGCCAGAGAGTTGGTCAGCACGCGCACTTTCACGCCGCGCCTGACCAGATCCGCCATCCATGCCACCCCGCGGTCGCCAGGGATGAAGTATGGCGAGATCAGGATGATCTCCTGGTTCGCCCCGCTGAGCATGCGGCCCAGTTCTTCACCCATGGTCTCGCCGGCGGCGGGCGCCTGGTCCGGCGACACCTTGCTCGGCGCATCCACCATCACGCTGGCGGATGCCCATTCGAGCGCCAGCTTGCCACCGCCCGTGAACTGGCGCCCAAGGAAGCTGGCGCGTGCGTCGATTGTGCCGGGCGGCGTCATGCCCTGTGCCTCGATGCGCTTGCGCTCGGTTTCCGCGCCGACCAGGGTCTGCCCGGGCCGTGCCGCGCTGGCACCACCGGCACTGGCGGCCGCGTCCGCCGTCTCGGCCGGGGTCGCGAGTGTTTCCACCGATACCGCCAGCGGGTTGTTCCAGTATTGGTCAAAGGCAGCGGAGAGCCGGCGCACGGCAGGCCCGGCCGCGATCACGTCGAGATCGACGAAATTGGTATCCGGTGCCCTCAGGAAATAGGCGTTGCCTATGTTGCGCCCGCCGGTCATGGCCAGTGCGTTGTCGGCGATAAACGCCTTGTTGTGCATGCGCCGGTTCAGCCGCCGGACGTCGGTGGCGGACGAGAGCATCCGCGTGAACTTGGAGAAGCGCCCCGCCGGGAAGGGGTTGAACATGCGCACTTCGATATTGCGATGTCCCGCGAAGCGCAGAAAGGCCCGGTCCTCGCCATCGCTGTGCAGGTCATCGACCAGAACACGCACACGCACGCCCCGCTCGGCGGCGGCCCGCACCTGGTGCAGGATTTCGCGGGAGGATTCGTCGGCCTCGATGATGTAGTACTGGAGATCCAGCGTGCGCGTGGCGTGGTTCGCCAGCGAAATCAGGGTGCCGTAGGCTTCCTCGCCGGACGCGATCACGTGGAAGCCAGACAGGGCCGGGTCGGGCGAGCTTTCCACGACCAACCGCCCCAGGGCGGTGGTGGCAGGGTCGGACAGGGCGGCGGTTTGCTCGCGCGGAACAGACGGTGGCAGGCTGGCGCAGGACTCGGCGAACAGGACCAGCGCGCAAACCAGCGCGCGGCGCAGCCGGCGGGCCCAGCTTCCCGCGGAGCTTGCCGCGCTACCCGCCGCCTTTCCCGCCAATCGCGCAAACATGCTGCCTCCAGCAGTCCGGATAAGGCAAGCTTAGAACCTGGCGAAGCGGCGTGCTATCCGCCTTTGTCCGACGCCCCAGGCAGGCGTCAGGCGGTTTTGCGCAGCGCGGCAGCCTCCTGCGCCAGCGTACGCACCCGCGCCCAGTCGCCCTTGGCCACGGCGTCCTTGGGTACCACCCAGGAGCCGCCCACGCACACCACATTGGGCAGAGCGAGATAGCTTGGCGCACGCGCGAGATCGATGCCGCCGGTGGGGCAGAAGCGCAACTGCGCGAAAGGTCCGTAGAGCGACTTGAGCATCGGCACCCCACCCGACGCTTCCGCCGGGAAGAACTTCAGGAACTTGAAGCCGGCCTCCATGGCCGCCATCGCTTCGCTGGCGGTGGCCACGCCAGGCAGCAGCGCCACGCCGGCGCCCTGCGCCGCCACGGCCAGTGCTGGCGTGAGCCCGGGCGAGACCGCGAATTGCGCGCCGGCATCGCCTACGGCCTTGAGGTCCGCCGCTGTCAGCACCGTCCCCGCGCCCACGCAGGCCTGCGGAAACGCAGCCGCCACGGCCTTGATGGCGTCCAGCGCCACGGGCGTGCGCAGCGTGATCTCCAGCACCGGCAGGCCGCCGCCGATTAGGGCTTCGGACACATGCAGGGCTTCGTCGACGGAGGAAAACTCGAGCACCGGGATCACCGGCACGTTAACAAGGCGTTCGATCAGCGAGGGAGATTGAGTTTGCATGGCAATTGGTGTTCGGTAAGGTCAGACGATGGGACTTGGCGCTTGGGGTTGCAAGCCGGCCTGCCCGGCCGCCCGTTGGGCCGCGCCGGGCGCCAGGCGGTATCAGGCAATCACGGAAACGGACTGGGCCATTCGCGCCAGCACGGTTTCGATAAACGGGATCGGCGCCACGGCGCCGTAGCCGGTGGTGGACAGCGCGGCCGCCACGTTGGCATAGCGCGCGGCCTCGAAGGGATCGTCGCCAGCGGCCAGGCGAGCGACGAAACTGCCGCCAAAGCAGTCGCCGGCGCCGGTGGCGTCGAGCGGGCGCACCGGATACGGCGGCACCAGCGAGCGGGCGTCGGGCGTCGCCACATAGGCACCCTCCTCGCCCAGCTTCAGCGCCACCAGCCCGATGCCGCAGCCCAGCAGGTAGTCGACGATGGCGTCGCGGTCGTTGAGACCGGTCAGCACCGTGATGTCGTCCCAGCTGGGCAGGCATACGTCGGTGAGCGCAAAGGCCTCGCGCATGATGCCGCGCGCGCGCGCCAGCGTCCAGAGCCGCAGGCGCAGGTTGGTATCGAGCGAGACCTTGCAACCCGCCTTGCGCGCGTGCTCCATTGCCGCCAGGCCGGCGTCGCAGGCATTGGTGCTGATCGCCAGGCTGATGCCGGACACGTGCAGGTAGCGCGCCTCGGCGATGGCGTGGTGCGGCAGGTTCTCGTGGCTGTAGTGGCTGGCCGCGGAGCCGCTGCGCAGGTAGTCGAAGCGGTGGCCGTGCGCGTCGTGGGTGACGAAGTACACGCCGGTCGGCGCGCCGGCATCGATGCGCACGTGGCGGGTATCGACCCGCTCCTGCGTCCATAGCGCCAGCAGCCGTTCGCCGAAGGTGTCCTCGCCCACCGCGCTGATATAGCCGGCATGCGCGCCCTGCCGCGCGGCCGCGATGCAGAAGTTGGAAGTGTCGCCGCCAAACCCTTGCAGGTAGCGCGTGGGATCGTCGGGCTGCTGGTTGAATTCAACCAGTGCTTCGCCGAAAGCGAGAATGTCGATGCTCATGGTGCAAGCGTCCCCTGTCGTTGCTGTCGTTGCTGTCGTTGCTGCTCGTCACTGCTGCCTGCGATGCCGTTTCAGAAAAACGTCTGCACGAGGTCGATCACGCGCAGGTCGCCGTCGAGCACCGGGATATGGCGCCATTTGTCGAAGGTAAGGCATGGATGCGAAATATCAAAGGCAACCATGTCGCCGACCTTGAGATCGTCGCCCGGCCGGATCTGCAGGTATGCGTGCTGGTCCATCATGCCGGTGACTTCCCAGTGCACGGGCACGGGGACCGGGGCCTCCGTGCCGGGGCGGTACACCTGGGCGGGCAGCGGCATGCCGGCGTCGAAGGCGGCGTCGCGCTTGCCCATGCCGATGATGGCGCGGTCGGGCTCGGGAATCGACTGCACATAGGCCCACAGCTGCAACGCCGGGAGCAGGCCCTCGCGCATCTTCTGCGCGACCGGGTTGCTGGCCAGGATGCGTTGCTGCGCGGCGCGGTAGATGCCGACGTCGTGCGTGAGGTAACAGCCGGGGCGCAGCACGATGTCGATCGGCGTGCCGATGTCGGTGCGGGCGAACTCCTCCGCCACCACGTCGTACCAGGCCGAGCCCGCGCCGGACATCACCACCGGGTTGCGGCCAAAGCGCCCCGCCGCGGCCAGTTCGCGCGTCACCGCGACGGTGCGTTGCAGGAACGCGCGGATGTCGGCCTCTTCCTTCAGCACCCCTTCGTAGATCTCCACACCGGCCAGCGACAGCACGCCGGGCCAGCGCGCCAGCGCCGCCAGCACGGCCTCCTGCTGCCGCGCGTCGCGCACGCCGGTACGGCCGCCTGTCACGCCTAGCTCCAGCAAGACCTGGAGCTGCTGCCCCCGGCCACTGAAATAGGCGCCGAGCTGGTCCACCAGTTCAGGCGAATCCACCAGCGTAAAGAACTCGAAATCCGGATCGCGCAGCAGGTCGGCCACGATTTCCATATTGCGGCGGCCAACCAGCTGGTTGGCCATCATCACGCGCCGCACGCCGTGCGCATACGCGGCGGCGGTCTGGTGCGCGGTGGCCAGGGTGATGCCCCAGGCGCCGGCGGCAAGCTGGCGCGCGAACAGCTTGGGTGCCATGGTGGTCTTGCCATGCGGCGCCAGCTGCACGCCGTACTCACCCATGAAGCGGCGCATCCACTCCAGGTTATGCACCAGGCGCTCTTCATACAGCACCGCCGCCGGCAGGCTCAGGTCTTCGGCCAGCAATTTCCAGCCTACCTGGCCAGCGTCATCCGGCGCCAGCGGCGCCTCGAGCTTGCCCAGCGCCTTGTTGAGCGGATCGATCGTGCCGGCTTGGTACTTTATTTCACGCATGTTGCCATCATCCTGAAAAATTCCGATTGACGTAATGATAGCCTTGAAATTACGATATTTCACCCTTGTTATAAAGTAACATTCAAAGCTGGCTCCGGGTCGACATCGGCCCGATGGACCCGCTTGCCTCCACCACCGACCTGCCAACCATGTCCGCGCCCTTCGACATCCTGACCCGCATTGCCGAGCGTGGCCCCACGCTGCGCCTGGCCGAGCAGAAGGTCGCGCAAGTGATCCTGCAGGACCTGGCTGGCGCGGCGGCCACCAGCATCAACGAACTGGCGCGCCAGGCCGGGGTGAGCGAGGCCAGCGTGACCCGTTTCGCCAAGGCCATCGGCTGCCGCGACGTGCGCGATCTGAAGCTGCGCCTGGCGCAAGCCACCGCGGTGGGCCAGCGCTTCCTGCAGGCGGGAGTCGCCCGCGCTGCGGAGCCGTCCCCGGCCACGCTGGCCGACAGCATTCATGCGGATATCCTGGACTCACTTGAGGTCAACCGCAAGCTGATCGACCCCGACCATATGGAGCATGCGGCGCGCCTGTTGCTGGAGGCGCGCATGGTCTACGCTTTTGGCATGGGTGGCGGCTCGTCCTTCATGGCCGACGAGGCGCGTTACCGCCTGGCCCGTCTGGGCCGTCCCGTGGCCAGCTACCAGGACGCGCTGCTGCAGAAGATGGTGGCGGCCACCTTGCAAAAGGACGATGTCGTGCTTGCCTTCTCCGCCACGGGCAATGTGCCCGAGATGCTGGCCAGTTGCGATATCGCCCGCGAATACGGCGCGAAGCTGGTCGCGGTGACCGCGCTGGGCTCGCCGCTGGCGGCACGCGCCGACGTGCTGTTGCCGGTGCGCACGCTGGAAACCGATTTTATTTTCAAGCCCTCGGCCTCGCGCTACGCGATGCTGCTGGTCATGGACGTGCTGGCCACCCAGCTCGCCCTGCTCCAGCAGGACCAGAGCCAGGAGCAATTGCGGCGGCTCAAGTACGTGCTCGACGCGCACCGCGGCACCACTGCCGGACCGGATGCCCCGGAAAGCCGCCAGCCGCTCGGAGACTGACCATGCCTGAACTGTTTGACACCCTGATCCGCGGCGCGACCCTGCTCGACGGTTCCGGCGCCGAAGCGCGCCTGGCCGACGTGGCGCTGCGCGCCGGGCGCATCGCCCGCATCGCCATGCTCGAGGACGGTGCCGACGGCATCGATCCCGGCAGCGCCGCGCATGTGGTGCAAGGCCAAGGGCTGGTGCTGGCCCCTGGCTTTATCGACGTGCACACGCACGACGACACCAATGTGGTACGCCAGCCGGAGATGACGCCCAAGCTGTCGCAAGGCGTCACCACCGTGATCGTCGGCAATTGCGGCATCAGCGCCGCGCCCGTCGCGCTGCGCGGCGAGCCGCCCGATCCGATGAACCTGCTGGGCACCGCCGACGCCTTCCGCTATCCCGATTTCGGCGCCTACGCGCAAGCCGTGCAGGCGGCGCAGCCGGCCGTCAACGTGGCGGCCCTGGTCGGCCATACCGCGCTGCGCAGCAACCATATGGACCGGCTGGACCGCACCGCCACCGAGGCCGAGATCACCGCCATGCGCGCGCAGCTTGAAGAAGCGCTCGACCATGGCGCGCTTGGCCTGTCCACCGGGCTGGCCTACGCCAATGCATTCTCCGCCACCACCGGCGAAGTGCTGGCGCTTGCCGAACCGCTGGCCCGCGCCGGCGCGCTCTATGCCACCCACCTGCGCAGCGAGTTCGCCGAGATCCTGGAAGCAATGGACGAAGCCTTCCGCATCGGCCGGCACGCGCGCGTGCCCGTGGTGATCTCGCACCTGAAATGCGCCGGCGTCGACAACTGGGGCCGCAGCGCCGAGGTGCTGGACACGCTGGAGCGGGCCCAGCGCTGGCAGCCGGTGGGATGCGATTGCTATCCCTACACCGCCAGTTCCTCCACGCTCGACCTCAAGCAGGTCACCAGCGATTTCGACATCATGGTGACCTGGTCCGAACCGCACCCGGACATGGGCGGCCGGCTGCTGGCCGACATCGCCGCCGAGTGGGAGCTCAGCCTGGAAGACGCCGCGCGCCGCCTGCAGCCGGCCGGCGCGGTCTATCACTGCATGGAAGACGCGGACGTGGACCGCATCCTGAGCCACCCCGCCACCGTGGTGGGTTCCGATGGCTTGCCCAACGATCCCCTGCCCCACCCGCGCCTGTGGGGCGCTTTTCCGCGTGTGCTTGGCCATTACGCGCGCGATCGCGAACTGTTCCCGCTGACGGTAGCGATCCATAAGATGACGGGGCTGTCGGCCGAACGCTTCGGCCTGACTGAACGCGGCTTCGTGCGCGAAGGCTACTGGGCGGACCTCGTCCTGTTCGACGCCGCCACGATTCGCGATGCGGCCAGCTTCACCGACCCCATGCAACCGGCCGAGGGCATCGCCGCGGTGTGGGTCAACGGCGAGTTGTCGTGGCAACAGCGCCGGCCCACCGGCACGCGCGCGGGCCGCTTCCTTGCACGCGGCAAGCCCGCAGGGGCGAACGCCGCAACGCCACAGTAACGAGGCCGCGCGGCCGGCAACCCGCGTGGCGAATCCCGGCCGCGCGCCCCATGCCGCGCGGCCAGCAATCAACCCAATCTGCAATTTGCTTCAGGAGTTCCCCATGGATATCAAGCGATTTGGCGTCGAAGGCGGCGCCGGCACCGGCGGCCAGCACATGCCCTTTGCCCGTGCCGTGCAAGCCGACGGCTGGCTCTACGTGTCCGGCCAGGTGCCGATGGTGGCCGGCGAGGTGATCGACGGCGGCATCGTGCCCCAGACCCACCAGGCCATCAAGAACGTACTGGCCATCCTGGCCGAAGCCGGCTACGGCACCGAGCACATCGTGCGTTGCGGCGTCTGGCTGGACGACGCGCGCGACTTCGCCTCCTTCAACAAGATCTTCAAGGAATACTTCGGCGCCAACCCGCCGGCGCGCGCCTGCGTGCAGTCGAGCATGGTGGTCGACTGCAAGGTGGAAGTGGACTGCATCGCCTACAAGAAGCCGGCGGCCTGAACGCAGGCCAGCCTGCCACGAACAACCTGAACCGGCCGCCGCCAGCGCGGCCCTTTTCATAGCGGACGCGGGGGAGCCCCGCCGGGCCACCGGCGGACCCCGCACAAAGGAGACAATATGGGCGCCGTAACCGGAACCACACTCTTGCTTTACGCGCTGATCGCCGTGATCGCACTGGTCGTGCTGATCGCGAAGTTCAAGCTCAACCCCTTCATCACACTGGTTGTCGTATCGGTGCTGCTCGGCTTTGCCGTGGGCATGCCGATGGGCGACATCGTCAAATCGTTCGAGGCCGGCGTGGGCGGCACCCTGGGCCACATCGCGCTGGTCGTGGGCCTGGGCACCATGCTCGGCAAGATGATGGCCGAATCCGGCGGCGCCGAACGCATCGCGCGCACGCTGATCGATGCCTTCGGTGAGAAGAACGTGCACTGGGCCATGGTCACCATCGCCTTTATCGTCGGCTTGCCGGTGTTCTTCGAAGTGGGCTTCGTGCTGCTGGTGCCGATCGCCTTCAACGTGGCCAAGCGCACCGGGACCTCCATGGTGCTGGTGGGCATCCCGATGGTGGCAGGCCTGTCGGTGGTGCACGGGCTGATCCCGCCCCACCCCGCCGCGCTGCTGGCGGTGACCGCCTACAAGGCGGACATCGGCAAGACCATCATGTACGCGCTGATCGTCGGCATCCCCACCGCCGCCATCGCCGGCCCGCTGTTCGCCAAGCTGATGGACCGCTACGTCAAGCTGCCGGATATCAATCCGCTGGCCGAACAGTTCACCGAGGAAGACGAGAGCGTCAAGGCATCGCACCAGCTGCCCGGCTTCGGCATCACGCTGTTTACCATCCTGCTGCCCGTGTTCCTGATGCTGATCGGCAGCTGGGCGGATGTCATCAGCACGCCCAAGACCTTTTTCAATGATTTCCTCAAGCTGATCGGCAATTCGGTGATCGCGCTGCTGATTGCCGCGCTGGTGAGCTTCTATACCTTCGGCAAGGCCCGCGGCTTCAACCGGGAAAACATCCTGAAGTTCACCAACGAGTGCGTGGCGCCCACCGCCATCATCACGCTGGTGGTCGGCGCCGGCGGCGGCTTTGGCCGCGTGCTGCGCGATTCGGGCATCTCCAACGCCATCGTCGACGTGGCCACTGGCGCGCACGTGTCGGTGCTGCTGCTCGGCTGGCTGGTCGCGGTGCTGATCCGCATCGCCACCGGATCCGCCACGGTAGCCATGACCACCGCAGCCGGCATCGTCGCGCCGATCGCCGCCAGCGTGCCGGGCACCCGGCCCGAACTGCTGGTGCTGACCACGGGCGCCGGATCGCTGATCCTGTCACACGTGAACGACGGCGGCTTCTGGCTGGTCAAGGAATACTTCAACATGACCGTGGCCCAGACCTTCAAGACCTGGTCGGTCTGCGAAACCCTGATCTCGGTGATCGCGCTGCTGCTGACCCTGGCGCTGGCCACGGTGGTCTGACCATCCGCAGGGCGGCAGCCACAGAAAAAGGGGGGGGGCACNAAAGGGGAGGCGCACACAGTGCCCCTCCCCTTTTTTCATGCCCCGTGCCGCGGTGCCAGTGGTGCCGGCCCGGGGATTCCGTGCCGCGATGTGCTATGGTGTGCACCGCAGCAAATCGCTGGGTACCGAGGCCTGCCTTGCTCGTGACAGTCATAAATCTTTCATATTTGGAAGCAGGCCCCGCTTCTGCCCCAGCGATAGAATCGAGCCCCAACCGGAGGAAAAGAACTATGCCCAAAAAACTCAGGAAGACCGAGGAAGCCGTGCCGGCCACCACTACGGCGCCAGGCCTGATCGCCCTGCTCGACCATATCGCCAACGCCACCGCCCAGGGCCAGCTCGACCCCGAGTTCGCCCGCAAGCTGGGCAAGCGCGCCCGCAAGGAGGCCGACGCCCTGATTGAAGACCAGGCCTTCTCCGCCGCCCACGGCGCGCAGATCAAGGCAGCGCTGGCGACGCTGGAAGCCGCGGTATCCGATAGCGAAGGCGGCCTGCTGGGCAAAGCCGTCAAGCGGCTGCGCGACGCCGACAAGCGCGCGGCAGAAGCGCCCGCCAAGTAAAGCGTCTTTCCTGCCGCGCCAATGGCGTGCACATGGCGCGCCGCCGCGCGTGGTTGCCAGGCGCGTAACCGGATCGCGCATTGCCTGGCACGGGTGCACGTGCATGCGCGCCTTAGCTCCAATCCGATGCGGAGCGTGCCGCCGGCTCATCGCAGTGTCGATGCCGGACAGCAAAGCGCCGGGTCTCGCGCGCGCCGTAATCCAGGATGGCGAAATCGTCCTCCTCAAGGGCTACGGGGTGCGCGACACCAAGACGCACGCGCCCCGAAACCATTGCCTTGCGCCTGGCGCCACTGGACTTGCCACGCTGGACAGGTCAGAACAGGCCTACGTCAATCTCCGCGATCCTCCGATAGCCGGCAGCGGACCCGCCCATTAAATTGCGCCTGTTCCGCGACGGTTCGCGGCGCTTTGCAACGAGCTGCCTCATGTCGTACGCGCTCTAGCTCTAGCTCTATCCGCGTCGGATCGTTCGCATTTTGATAGCCTTATTCTCCACATCCGCGGACCGGAGCGCCTGCAAGCCATGATCCGCGCGGCCATCGACGGCCATGTCAGCCTGAATCGCACCGATGGCGCGCGTTTGGCATGCGCCGCGCGGAGTGCTATGCTCGCCGCGCGCCTGCTGCCGTCGGCAGCAGGCGGCAATTCAACGAACACAAGATTCAAGACCCATGGCTACCAAAGCAAATGCTGTCGTAAAGAGCACCGCCAAGCCTGCCGCCAAGAAGGCAGCGCCGGCAAAGAAAGCAGCGCCGGCAAAGAAGGCAGCACCGGCAACGAAGGCCGCGCCGGCCAAGAAGGTCGCAGCAGCCGCACCGGCGGTGAAGCCCCTGAAGGACACCTTCAACAAATCCAGCCTGGTCGCCCACCTGGTCGCCCAGACCGAACTGGATGCCAAGACGGTCAAGACCGTGCTGGCCCATCTCGAAAACACGGTGCTCAGCGCTGTCCACAAGAAGGGCGCCGGCGAGTTCACCCTGCCGGGCCTGCTCAAGGTCGTCGCCACCCAGGTTCCCGCCACCAAGAAGCGCTTCGGCAAGAACCCCTTCACCGGCGAAGACCAGTGGTTTGCCGCCAAGCCGGCAACCGTCAAGGTCAAGGTACGCCCGATGAAGAAGCTGAAAGACGCCGCACTGTAAGCCGTGCCGGCCTGTTGAACGAGGGGAGCCCGCGCGGCTCCCTTTTGTTTCCGCCAACCACTATCCGCAAGCGGGCACGGGTTATGAAGGACTGATTTCCAGACGCTAAGCCAGTTCGTACTCGCGCATCATTTCGATCGTGATGGCTTTCAGCGCGCCGATGCATTCCTGCCTGACATCAGGGAATGCATCGATGATCCAGTTGCATCCGCCATTCGTAGCTGGATCCACCTTGCGCGGGGCCGGAACGTCGCAGTCGCGACAGCTATCGCCGAGATCCGCGCTCTCTTGTATCCTGCGCCGAATCTCAGCCTGGATTTGATCCGCGCTACCGGTATTTTTTATCATGCCTGTCTCCAACAAGATTTTCCAGGACTACCGGGACTCGGCTAAAAATCATTGGCAAGCGGATTTCGCCGCCACATGCCGATCCTAATGCCTTGTCACGCACCATTGCCGCCTGAACGCACATTCACTCTAGTGCGCGGGCAAGGCGCTGCGTTGATCCATGTCAGATCGGACACGATCGCGGCGACATGCGGATTCCCGAGACTGAAGCCAGCCTTCGCAAGGCAATGGTAGAGCCGCAGAGCTGCGCTCACGAAGGCGTTGCGCTTACGGGCTGTCGGCCGGACACGATCCCTCACCGATAGACAAGAACCGGGATCGTGCTATGTGTCAGGACCTTCTGGGTTTCGCTGCCGATCAGCAGCCCCTGAACGCCAGATCGGCCGTGCGAGGCCATGACGACAAGGTCGCAGCCGCGCTCCTCCACCGCCCGGATGATCGCCTCATAAGGATGGTCGCCGGTTACACACACCGTTTCGCATTCCACCCCGGCTTCCTTCGCGGCTTGCGCGATCACTCCCAGGTATTGCTCTGCATGGTGTTCAGCCATTTGGGCAAAGCGCTCCTGCGTATCCTCTAGCATGTCGATTCGATGGGTGAAGACGCGGAACTCGGGAATGACGTGAAATCCTGTGACCTTCGCGCGGAAGTCCCTGGCGACCGTCACCGCCATTCTGACCGCGGCTTCGGAGAGTTGGGATCCGTCGGTGGGTACCAGAAGATGCTTGAACATAGCTGCCTCCTCGCGGCCAGGACGAGCGGCGCTGACTCCGCGGGCCAATTTTGTCACTGTCGTTTAACCAGCGGGACATCGTATCGCGTAGCGCGGACCTGCCTATGCCTGCGAGTGCGGCAGGACCCCGTAAACATGCCCGCACTCATTACAGTGAACGACGACAAAGATGGGAACATTGCTGTGCGAGAGCTGATGACGGTGGGCAATCTTATCCATTCCTTGCGCGCCGCATGACGGGCACTTAGGCATAACCTGGGGTGTTACTGGCGCGGTCATGAGTCCCTCCGATTAGTCAGGTGAGCGTCTACCTCATCCAGCATACTCGCGGCCGCCCATCTTTTGGGCACAAAAGGTGGATGGCATCGCGCAATGAAGACGAGCCCGCGAGGCGATACCCCCGGAAGACCTCCCTGATTCGCCAGGGGTGCGTTGCCGGTCGCCGTGCCTTGCCAAGAACAGGCGGATGTATTTTGAACCGCACCTCCAACACACCCTGATGGCTAGTGCAGCAACCCGGGGCGAAGTTGTGCGGCACGGAATCAGTCCAGCAACTGGTCGGCAGGCGTGTACTCGTAGCCCAGCGCCGTGGCCACCGCCTTGTACGTCACACGGCCCTCGCACACGTTCAAGCCTGCCTTCAGGTGCCTGTCCTGCGCGAGCGCGTGCTTCCATCCCTTGTCCGCCAGTGCGATAGCGTGGCCGATGGTTGCATTGTTCAGCGCGAACGTTGAAGTCCTGGCCACGGCCCCGGGCATATTGGCCACGCAATAATGCACCACGCCGTCGACCAGGTAGGTTGGCTCTGTATGCGTGGTCGCGTGCGACGTCTCGAAGCACCCGCCCTGGTCGATCGCTACATCCACGACCACCGAGCCGGTCTTCATGCGCGCGACCATGCCGCGCGTGACGAGCCTGGGAGCGGATGCGCCCGGCACCAGCACGCTTCCGATCACCGCGTCGGCGTTCAATACCGACGCCTCGATGCTATGTTCGCTGGAGTAAAGCGTCGTGATGCGATTGCCGAAGATCAGGTCGAGCTGCCGCAAACGCTCCACATTCTTGTCGAGCACCGTAACTCTGGCACCCATGCCGATGGCTACCTGCAAGGCGTGCGTCCCTACCACCCCGGCGCCAATCACGACGACATGGGCCGGCGCCACACCCGGCACGCCCGCCAGTAGCAAGCCCATGCCTCCCTTCGATATTTCAAGATTGGACGCGGCCACCTGGACCGACATGCGGCCGGCAACCTCGCTCATGGGCGCCAGCAATGGCAGGCCACCGCCGGGCCCCGTGATCGTCTCGTAGGCGATGCAGACGGCGCCAGACTGCAGGAGATCCGCCGTTTGCCCGGGATCGGGGGCCAGATGCAGATACGCATACAGAATCTGTCCCGGCCGCAGCATGGCGCGCTCGGCCGCTTGCGGCTCCTTGACCTTGACGATCATGTCGGCGCGGCTGAAGACTTCGCGTGCGTCGCCGCATATCGCCGCCCCGGCCGCCGTGTAGGCTTCGTCCGGAAGGCCGATCGCTGCGCCAGCGCCCGCCTGGATCAGCACCTCGTGGCCCCGGCTGGTCAATTCCCGCGTGCTGGCCGGTGTCAGTCCAACCCGATACTCCTGGTCCTTGATTTCCTTTGGCACGCCAATCAGCATTCTCTACCCCTGTCGAGGTGTCATTGAGATCAGATCCGGCCGAACGCCGGCGAGGTACCGGCCCCGCCTCATGCTCAAGGATTGCTGTCTATCCACTGCCTCGCCCATCCGTAAGCCGCCGCCTTCGCATCCGCGGCAGTGGCGGAGTTCCGGCCAATCGATCTGGCATCGTGCACGACAGCCGCGTCTTCCCAGATTTCGCACGATGCGGTGTACGAGCCATCCTCGATCATCTCGCAGAAGACATGGATGACGAACCCCTTGTACTCCATGGTGTCGCTATCCATTGGCTGCCTCCGCTCCTGTCGATCCATCCCTGCGTGTGAAGACGCTAGTCGTTGTCCTCTTCCGACAAGCGGTCAATGACTTTCCGGGCCGTTTGAAAAGCGCACTCCACCGCAGCATCTTCCGACCGGGCAAGCACATCGGCATGCCGCCTGGCTTCGACTCCGTGGATGACGTAAGACCAGTCCCAACTATCGAGGGCGGCCTTGACGATGTGGATCGAGACGGTTCGGCCTTTGTATTTCAATTCCATGTTAGCGCCCCACAATATCGAGCATCCTGCCGAGGCATTGGCCCGAATTGCCCCGATTGCCAGGGTGGCTGCGGAGTCTCCCCATTGCCCTCACCCCGGGTAAGTCAGCGAGTGCTTCGTCGCCTGCGTTTCGATCTCTTTCTTGCAGGCATCAATCCACTCAGTAAACTGCGGATGGACGTAGAAATCCAGAACGTCCCCCACATGGATGGAGAGCGGGTTTCTGCCCAGCAGCATCGATAGTGAAATACGCGGAATCTGAAACGGTGCCAAATCGATCGCATCCACCAAAACACCATTGGGACTGTGGCTGACTGTCAGCATATCCGTCTCCTGGTCGTGGGCTTGCACTACCAGTCCTTCCATGCTCCCGAGTAGCGGCTTGTCTTGTATCTCTGGCGAAACCGGGTAGATGCTGACCGTGCCAGCACTGATCCTGTGTTCATGATGCCACCGGCCCAACGCCCAGGTTTCCGTCGGGTTCTCCCCCCAGATTTCCAGGGTGCCTCCATCAATCTGCGCCTTCATGGCTCCTTCTCCAGGTCAACGTGCTGTGTGCCTCTTTCAGTTTCGGGCACGCACTGGCAACCGCGGCCCGGACGCGGCCCCCTTATCTGTCCACAGGGAAACGCAACCCTGGAGCGCGAGAACCACTTGCGCGCATCCGCGCCTCCTCGGCAACGGCCCGGCAATTTTCATTATTGGCGGCGCCCGAAGGCCAGACTTGATGCATGTCAATATCCCGCCAGGCCGGGTAGATCCGCGGTGGAAATTTGTCCCGGTCCTGGCGGTACAGTGGATGCGCGCGCCCGGCGCATTCATCCCCCCTCCCCGGCCAGGCAGGCGACCACCTCGGTGTCGTCGACCTGCGGGAATTCCCGATAGTGCGCGCCGACCGCGCGGAAATTGGCGGGCGCGGCCAGGCAGACCACTTCATCCGCATAGCCCTCCACCAGGGCAAGGGAGTCCGGAGCCGCAACGGGCACGGCGCATATCAGCCGTGCAGGCTGCTGCTGCCGCACCGCATGCAGCGCGGCAATCATGGTGGCACCGGTGGCCAGGCCGTCATCCAGCACAATGACCGTGCGGCCGCCGAGCGCAGGCGCGGTGCGCCCGGGCGTGTAAAGCGCACGCCGCCGGCGCAGCAGTTCCATCTGCTCGCTGCGTGCCTGCGCGATATAAGCCGGACCGGCGCCAGTCTGTTCGGCAAACGGCGTGACATAGACCCAGCCGCTCTCGTCCACGGCACCCACTGCCAGCTCACGCTGGAACGGCGCGCCCAGCTTCCTGACCAGCACCACATCGAGGTCGCCGCCGAGCTGGTCGGCCACGATCCTGCCCATCGGTACCGCCCCGCGCGGAATGGCCAGCACCACGGGATGTGTGCCCCGGTACTTCGAAAGCGCTTCCGCCAGCCGCGTCGCGGCTTCGGTCCTGTCCTGGAACATCATGATGTCTCCTGTTCACCGGTTGCCGGCTCCGCACCCCGCCGCCCTGCCAAATGTGTGGCGAACCACCCGGCAGCCAGCCGTGCCACCACTTCCAGTGCGCCCGGCTCCTCGAACAAATGGGTTGCGCCGGCAACGATCTCGAAGTGCTTCTCGCAGGACATCCATGCGTAGGCGCGCTCATTCAGGTGCAGCACCTCGGTATCCGCGCCGCCGACGATCAGCAAGGTCGGTGCGGACAACGCCGCGAGGGCGTCATGGCCAGCAAGATCCGGGCGGCCGCCGCGCGAAACCACGGCATCGATCCGATAGCGGCCACCAGTCATCGCGGCGGCCCGGATCGCAGCCGCCGCACCGGTACTCGCACCGAAGTACCCCAGGCGCAGATGGCCGAGTTGCGCCATGCCGCTAACTGCGCAGGTGATGCCCTCCAGGCGCGTGGCCAGCAGGCCAATATCGAAACGCTGTGCCAGCCCGACGTCTTCCTCGGGAAGCAAAAGGTCGGTCAGCAGGGTGGCAATGCCGGCGTGGTTGAGATGGCCAGCGACATAGCGGTTGCGGGGACTGAGCCGCGAACTGCCGCTGCCATGCGCGAACAGCACCAGGCCGGCAGCACGCGGCGGACAGACCAGGTCGCCTGGCAGCACCACACCGCTCAGATCGATGCCGATCTCTTCCCGCAAGATTGTGCTCATCATGCCCTCCAATCAATAACCGGTGCCCGGATGCCTGTTGCGGGCCGTTAAGCGAGATGCCCCGCCTCGCCATCCGCCGCGGCAAAACCAACGCTTTGCGCCAGCACCACGCGCTGGTCCGCATCAAGACGCATCGCGCCCGCCATGGCGCGCCTGTCCAGCAGGCCGCGCGCCACCGTCGCCAGACCGGCGGAAGCACAGAACAGATACACGTTCTGGCTGATGTATCCGGTGTCCAGCCCCATGTAGAACTGACGCACCGGTTTTGCCTGCTCATCCATCCTGGACAGGCGAGCAACGAACACCAGGTCCAGTGGCGCCTGCACCACGTAGTCCTGCAGCCCGGTGGCGGCGCGCACGTCCTCCCCGCTAACCAGCCGCAGGCGCCAGGCAGCAGGTTCCAGCACATAGAGGCCATCGGCGAGCGCCAGGTACAGGTCGATTTCCTGCCAGTTGCGCGCCGATGGTGAGGTGCGCCGGCCCGTTTTCGGTTCGCTGATGCCGAACGCTGCCCACAGCAGGCTGGAGAGCAGCTCCGGCGCCAGCGGATCGCCGCTGAAGGCCCGGGTGGAGCGCCGCAGGCGCAGCGCCTGCATCAGCGGCATGCCGCCTTCCATCTGCGGAGCGGGCAATTCGACATACTCAGGAACGGCGTCGGGTGTCACGATGGGATGGGTCATGCTGGTCTCCAGGCATCATCGGGCGGCGCAGGATGACTGCGCTCGAGCCCGATGCCAATGAACGCGCAGCGTCTCTTCTGCGGTGGGATAGTCGTGCGCTCCATCAGGTGGCGCTCTCTCATCAGGGATTCAAGACGCCGCACCAAACGTGTGCTCATGCCTGCGCTGGCACGGCATGCAGCGCTTGGCCGTCGGGTACGCTTGCAGGCGCAAATACGGAATGGACTCCCCGCAATCCAGGCAGACGCCGTAGGCCTGCTGCGCTATCCGTGCACGCGCGGCCGCGATATCGGCCAGTTCCACGCGGTAGTGGTCCACCACCGCGTCGTCCATGCGCTCTTCGGCGCCTGCTCCGCCAGGTCCGCCATGTCGCCCGCTTCGGGCCGTGTGGAAACGGCACGGGCAACATTCGCCGCATCCATCTGCCCGCGGATCCGTTCCTCCCGGCTATCCAGCAACACGGCCAGGGTGTTGAGTTGCTCCAGGGTCAATACCGACATCGTGGTCTCCCGAGCGCGCGGATGCGCGCCTGTTTAATTCTGCGATGGCGTCAGGCATTTGATTTGCGCTGGATCAAGCGTTGTGGGGTCGCCTGGCAATTACGCCCGCTAACGCTGGGCTTCCCGGCCGCACGGCGTGCGGACACTACGCTGCATCGCGGGGCCCAACGCAGCCAAGGCATTCTGACTGGCGGCACAGCGTTTCACACGTAGCTGGCGCCTCCCCAAGCGCACCGGTAACACCGGTACTCAAGTCTGTGTCCCGCCTGCCGTTATTCACCATTGCCTACAGGTGCGTTCGTCATAGCACGGTGCGGCAGACAAAAGAGCGAATGGGCACCCTCGGGGCCAGCATTTCGCCACCATTGTTATTTCCATTCAGGTAGAAGAAATGAAAAATCTTGGAATTGGGGTACGTCTCGGTATTGGCTTCGGCGTGGTGCTGCTACTGTCAACGTTCATGACGGTGTTCAGCGTCATGGGCTTGCACGAAGTCGCTCAGCGCACGCACGACATGATGCAGCAGCCGCTGGCCAAGGAGCGCGTCGTCAGCGACTGGTATCGCTTGATGCACACGAGCGTGCGGCGCACTACCGCGGTGGCGCGGAGCTCGGACCCGGGCCTCGGCGCGTTCTTTGCCGCGGAGACGAAGGGCTCCGTCGAAGCCATCGCTGCATTGCGGGACAAGATCGAGCCGATGCTCTCCTCGGAAGCGGAAAAGGCGGCATTCCAGACGATCCAGGCCGTGCGCAAGCCCTATAACGACTCCCGCGACAAGATCACCAAGCTCAAGGAAGAAGGCAGCACGGATGAAGCCAACCGGGTGCTGGAAGCCGAGTTCGTGCCTGCCGGCAACGCCTATCTCGCCGAAATCCAGAAGCTGCTCGATATCCAGCGCACCAGCATCGATACGACCGCGCAGCACATCAACGGGATTTATGAAACCACGCGGAACCGCCTGATCGTGCTTGGCCTGCTGGTGCTGGCGATCGGCGTGGCATTTTCGCTGTGGCTGACCATCGGCATCACGCAGCCGCTCCATCGCGCCGTTGGCTTTGCCCGGAAAGTGGCGGCCGGCGACCTGACCAGCCGCATCGACGTGGATAGCAAGGACGAGACCGGCCAGTTGCTGCAAGCGCTGAACGAGATGAACGGCAATATCCTGCGCATCGTCACCCAGGTACGCACGGGCACGGAGTCCATTGCTTCCGGCACGAGCCAGATTGCCGCTGGCAACACCGACCTGTCCCAGCGGACCGAGGAACAGGCGTCGTCCTTGCAACAGACCGCTTCCAGCATGGAGGAACTGACCAGCATCGTCCGGCAGAATGCCGACAACGCAAAGCAAGCCAGCTCGCTGGCGGTCAATGCTTCCGAAATCGCGGTCAGGGGAGGCGAAGTGGTCGGCCAGGTGGTCGACACCATGGATGAGATCAACGGCGCGTCCAGAAAGGTGGTCGATATCATCGCCGTGATCGAAGGCATCGCCTTCCAGACCAACATCCTCGCGCTGAATGCCGCGGTGGAAGCCGCCCGTGCCGGCGAACAAGGCCGTGGCTTCGCCGTGGTGGCCGGTGAGGTGCGCAGTCTTGCCCAGCGTAGCGCGACAGCCGCCAAGGAGATCAAGACATTGATCGGAGATTCCGCCGAGCGCGTGGAAAAGGGCTCGCAGCTGGTGGGGCAAGCCGGCCACACCATGGAAGAGATCGTGGGCGCGGTCAAGCGCGTAACCGACATCATGGGCGAGATCAGCGCGGCCTCGGCCGAGCAGAGCGCCGGCATCGAGCAGGTCAACCAGGCGGTCACCCAGATGGACACGGTGACGCAGCAAAACGCCGCGCTGGTGGAACAAGCCGCAGCCGCAGCGGGATCGCTGGAAGAGCAGGCCCAGCGCCTGCAGCAGGCGGTCTCCTCGTTCCGCCTTGTTGCTGCCTGACGCGGACAACCGGCGTTAGCCGGCGCCTCCGCGCGAGGTTCCGCTGGCCAACGCCGGATCGATACGGCCGCCATGAATGCGCGGCCCTCCCCGATTGCACCAAATCCCCCATCCCCCTAAACTCCACAGCCAGTGCCCGCGCCGGCACGCGCCCGGCCTGGCGCCGGGATCAGGGCGCACCCAACCAGGAGACCATCGATGACCTTTGCCCCATTGCTGCGCGCCCTTGCGGCGTGCAGCGTGCTTGCCGTGGCGCCAACGCTCGCCCGCGCCGCCGACCCCGTCAAGATCGGGCTGATCGCGCCCTTTTCGGGCAGCTTCGCCGACTACGGCAAGCAGATGGAGGGTGGCATCAAGGCGTTCCAGAAGCTCAACGGTGACACCGTGGCGGGCCGCAAGGTGCAGATCATCAGCAAGGACACCACCGGCCCCGCGCCCGATGTGGCCAAGCGCCTGGCGCAAGAACTGGTGGTGCGCGACAAGGTCGATGTGCTGGCCGGCTTCGGTCTCACGCCGGAGGCGCTGGCGGTGGCGCCGGTCGCCGAGCAGGCGAAGAAGGCAATGGTGATCTTCAACGCTGCGTCGTCTTCAGTCACCACCAAGTCGGGCTATATCGCGCGGGTTTCGATGACCTTGCCGCAGATCTCGGCGCCGATGGCCACCTGGGCCATCAAGAACAAGGTGCGCAAGGTGGTGACGCTGGTTGCGGACTACGCGCCGGGCATCGATGCGGAAACCGCGTTCAAGACCAATTTCATCGGCGGCGGCGGCCAGGTGATCGAATCCATCCGGGTGCCGCTGCGCAACCCGGAGTTCGCCCCGTTCATCCAGCGCATCAAGGATGCCAGACCCGAGGCGGTGTTCCTCTTCCTGCCCGCGGGCGAGCAGGGCGTGGCGTTCATGAAGGGCTTTCGCGAGCGCGGCCTGGCCGAGGCGGGCATCCGCGTGATCGCCACCGGCGACCTTACCGACGACCACGTGCTGCCGGCCATGGGCGACGCCACGCTGGGCGTGATCACGTCCTTCCACTATTCGATGGCCCACGATTCGCCGGAAAACAAGGCCTTCCTGAAGGCGTTCGCCGAAGCCAACCCTGGCGCCGGCCGGCCTAACTTCATGGCGGCAGCCGCCTACGACGGCATCCGCGCGATCTACGAAGCGCTGAAGAAGACCGGCGGCGCGACTGACGGGGACAAGCTGCTGGCAGCGCTCAAAGGCATGAAGATCGCCAGCCCGCGGGGCCCGATCCTGATCGACCCGGACACCCGCGACGTGGTGCAGACGGTCTATATCCGGCGCGTGGAGAAGGTCGGCGGCGAACTCTACAACGTGGAGTTCGACAAGTTCGACAACGTCAAGGATCCGGGGAAGTAGGCCGCGCGCCGGGATGCTGCGGGTCAAGGGACATGGTGGCCCGCGCTCCCTGGCGCGCCTGGCGCGGAGGCTGCGGCTTCACGATGCGGGCAGGCACTTTTTCAGCTGCGCGCTGCGTCTGCGCAAGATCCGCCGTGGCGCCGCCAGGCGCCGGTCCGTCCGGCAGCCCGATGCCCTGCAGGTCGTAGCACATCCACATCGCGCGCTGCGGCACTTCATTGAAATTGCCATCGCTGGCGGCCAGGATACGCGCCCAGACCTGGGGCGTGGAACTGCGCCAGACGCCGCACAGCAGGCGGCGGAAGCGCGGGTCGCGCCCGGCCTGCCGCTCGATGCGCCCGATAAACGCCGGGCCGTGGTATTCGATCAGGTCTTCGAGTTCGCCGGCGGCGAGCGCGCCCAGCACGCGGGGACTCTCCGTATGGGCAAGGACCTCCAGCACCAGCCGCCACAGCCCTTCGGGATCGTTGACGCACAGCCAGTCGCAGGCCTGCCAGACCCAGAATGAGCGCACCTCGTGCCGACCGATGGCCGGGTCGTACCGGCTGTAACGCTTGATATAGGCGTTGACCAGCCGCTTCTGCTCATGGGTTTCCATAGCCCCCCGTTACTACCCGTCTGCAAAAATGGGCATAGCCCGATTTCCGGCCACGGCTTTGCCGCCCGTGCCGGCGTGGTTCGTCAACGGCCGCCCACCACCGCCAGACCCCGGTTGACCATGCCGTGGCCTGGCTCAGGCGACCGTCAGCAACCTGTCCAGCGTGACCTTGTCCGCCAGCAACTCCGTGCTGGTCGAAGCATGTACCACCTTGCCCCGGTCGAGCACCATCGCGCGCCGGGTCATGCCAAGCGCCAGGCGCGCGTGCTGCTCCACCACAATCACAGCCATGCCGCCTTCGTCTATCAAGCGGCGGATCACGTTCTGCAATTCCTGAACAATAATAGGTGCCAAACCTTCCATCGGTTCGTCCAGCAATAGCAGTATCGGGTTTACCATTAGCGCCCTGCCAATCGCCAGCATCTGCTGCTCGCCACCCGACAACTGGTTGCCCAGATTGCCCTGGCGCTCCTGCAATCGCGGGAAGATCTCATAGACCCGCGCCACGTTCCAGAAGCCCGGCCGCGCCACCGCCGTCAGGTGCTCTTCCACCGTCAGCGACGGGAACATGCAGCGCTCCTGCGGCACCCACCCCAGCCCGGCGGCGGCACGCTGGTGGGCGGCCAGCCGCGACAGGTCGCGCCCCTGCCAGCGCAGGCTGCCGCGCCGCAGCCGCGTCAGGCCCATCAGGGTCATCAGCAGCGTGCTCTTGCCCACGCCGTTGCGGCCCAGCAGGGCCAGGCTCTCACCGGCGCGGAGCGTCAGGTCGATCCCGTCGATCACCACGGCCTCGCCGTAGCCCGCGCACACCCCTTCTGCCCGCAGCAATTCAGTCATGCGCGGCCTCCCCGAGGTACACCTCCCTGACGCGGGGATCGGCGCCGATCTCCGCCGGCGTGCCTTCGGTGAGCACACGGCCGCCGACCAGCACGGTGATGCGCTCGGCAAAGCGGAATACCAGGTCCATGTCGTGCTCGATAAACAGGATGGTGATGTCGCGCGGCAAGCCGGCAATGACGCCGAACAGCTCGGCGCTCTCGCCGGCCGGGATGCCGGCCGCGGGCTCGTCCAGCAGCAGGATGGCGGGCCGGGTGGCCAGCGCCAGTGCGATTTCGAGCAGGCGTTGCTTGCCGTAAGGCAGGCTGCGCGTCTCGGTATCGGCATCGCGGTCGAGGCGCAGGCTGGCCAGCACCGCCATGGCCTCGTCGGCCAGCGGTCTCTGCGATGCCACGGTGCGATGCCAGATACGTGTAGCGCCGCTGCGTTCGGCCACCGCAAGCACCACGGACTCCAGCACGGTCAGCCCGGGGAACAAGGTGTTGATCTGAAAGGTGCGCGTCATGCCACGCCGCACCCGCGCGTGCTGCGGCAGATGCGTGATGTCCTCGTCGCCGAGCCAGATGGTGCCGCTGCTGGGCGGCAAGGCGCCGGTCAGCAGGTTGATGAAGGTGGTCTTGCCGGCGCCGTTCGGCCCGATCAGGGCATGGCGCGCGCCCGGCGGGAAACGCAGCGAGATCTCGCTGTTGGCGGCAAACCCGCCCCAGGACCTGGAAAGCCCTTCCGTGCGCAAGATGGCCGTCATGGCTGGCCTCCGTCCGGCTTGCGGCGCATGCCGCGCAAGGCGTCAACGGCGCCCATCACCCCGCCGCGCGCGAACAGCACGATCACCACCAGCAACAGGCCGATCCAGAACTGCCAGTAGACCGGATTGAGGCCCGCCAGCACATCCTGCGCGATCATGAAGACGGCCGCGCCAACCAGGGCGCCGTACAGCCTGCCCGCGCCGCCCAGCACCAGCATCACCAGCAACTCCGCCGAGCGCGGAAAGCCCAGCACGTCCATGCCGACGAACTGCGTGGTCTGCGCCAGCAGCCCGCCGGCCACGCCGGCCAGCGCCGCCGCCACGGCAAATACCGCGCCGAGCCGGCGCGGCACGTTGACGCCCAGCGCGGGCATGCGGCGCGCCCCTTCGCGCATGCCCCGCAGCGACAGTCCAAAGGGGGAGTCCACCAGCCTGCGCACCAGCGCAAACAAGACGAAGACAACCACCAGGCTGTACAGGTAGGCGGTCTTGCCGAACAGATCGAACTCGAACAACCCGAGCAGCGGCGACATGGTGACGCCCGACAGTCCGTCCACGCCGCCGGTGAGGAAGGCCGCTTTGTTGGCCGCCTCGAACAGCATCAGCCCGATGCCCAGCGTCACCATGAGCCGGGTCAGGTCGCCGCCGCGCACCACCAGGAAACTCGCCAGCCAGCCCGCCACGCCGGCCACCGCGCCCGCCGCAAGCAGACCCGACAACGGCTCGCCCCAGCCATGTGCGGCAAGCAGGCCGGCGGTGTAGGCGCCAAGCCCGAAGAACGCCGCATGCCCGAGCGAGACGATGCCCGCGTACCCCAGCAACAAATCCAGCGACAGCGCAAACAGGCCGGTAATCAGCACCTGGCTGCCGAGTATCAGGTAGCCGGGCAACAGGAACCAGGCCGCCACCGGCAGCAGCCAGAATACGATCTCGCCGGCTCGCCAGCGCCCGTCCGGCAGGCGCTCGCGCAGTACTCCGCCACCCGCGCTGGCCACATCGGATACCTTGTCCAGCGCGCTCATGCCCGCCTCCCGTAGAGACCAGCCGGGAACAGCACCAGCAACACCACCATCAGCGCATAGATGACGAAGGCGCCCACCGCCGGCACGTAGTACTTGCCGGCCACATCGGCCACGCCCAGCAGCAGCGCCGCCACCAGCGGACCGCGGATGGTGCCCGCGCCGCCCACCGCAACCACCAGCAGGAAATACACCATGTACTTGAGCGGGAAGGAGGGATCGAGGCCCAGCACATCGATGCCAAGCCCGCCACCCAGGCCCGCCAGTCCCGAACCGAGCGCGAAGGTCAGGCTGAAGACACGCTCCACATTGATACCGAGGCCGCGCGCCGCCTGCTGGTTGTCCACCGCCGCGCGCACCTGCGCGCCAAAGCGCGTGCGGGCTACCAGCCAGCCCAGCGCGGCGGTGATCGCCACCACCACGCCGATCAGGAACAGCCGATAGGCGCCAAGATCCAGCCCGCCAAGCCGCACCTGCCCGCGCAGGAAAGCGGGCAGTTCCACCGGCTGCTGGCCGGGCCCGAACACGTAGGTGGCGGCGGCGATCGCCATGAAGGTCAGCCCGATGGAAAACAGGACCTGGTCGAGATGGCTGGCGCGGTAGAGGCGCCGGTACAAGGTGCGCTCCAGCCCCCAGCCCACCACCGCGGCACCCGCGAAGGCCAGCGGCAGGGCCGCCAGGAAGGGCACGCCGGCACGGCTCATCAGCACCACCGCCACGTAGCCGCCGAACATGGCGAATGCGCCGTGGGCCAGGTTGACGAAATTCATCAGGCCCATGGTGACAGAGAGCCCGACACTGATCAGGAACAGCAGGCAGCCATAGGCCAGCCCGTCGAACAGCACGCCAAGGAAGCTGGCGATCATCGCCGGCCCTCCCCGCGTTGCGATGAGGCCCGTCCACTGCGCTCAGTCATGAAGTCTCCTGAATTTCCAAAGGGATGGATGGGGTTCATTCGCCCTCGAAGGCAGCGAAGGGCAGCCCGACGTAGTTTTCCGCGAGAGACGCGGCCGCGGCCGGTGAAGCGGCAACGTATTCCAGCTCGGCGCGCTGCAGCCGCGCCATAAAGGGGGTCTGGTCAGGGAAACGATGCAGCAGCGAAGTCATCCACCAGGAGAAATGCTCGGCGCGCCAGACCCGCCGCAGGCAGGTGGCGGAGTACGCCGCCAGCAGGTCTTCGCGGCGATCGCCATAGTGTGCCGCCAGCGCGCGTGCCAGCGTGCGCACGTCGGCCACCGCCAGGTTCATGCCCTTGGCGCCGGTCGGCGGGACGATATGCGCCGCGTCGCCGGCCAGGAACAGCCGGCCATATTGCATGGGCTCCACCACATGGCTGCGCATCGGCGTGATGCCCTTTTGCAGCACCGGGCCTTCGTTGAGCCGCCAGCCGTCGCCGGTCTCCAGGCGGGCGTGCAGTTCCTGCCAGATCCGCGTATCTGGCCACAAGGTGAGATCCTCGTCTGGACGGCACTGCAGGTAGAGCCGCGTGATCTGCGGTGAGCGCATCGAGAACAGGGCAAAGCCGCGCGCATGGCTGGCATAGATCAGCTCCCGCGCGGCGGGCGCGGCCTCGGCCAGGATGCCAAGCCAGGCAAAGGGATAGGTCCGCTCGAACACCTGCAGCGCGGATGCCGGAATCGCTCCGCGCGAGACGCCGCGAAAGCCATCGCATCCGGCGACGAAATCGCAATGCAGCGTGTGGCGCCGCCCCCCGTGTGCAAACGTGACGCCGGGCGCCTTGCCATCGATGCCATGCAGCGCCACGCCGCTGGCCTCGAACAACAGTGGCGCGCCATCCGCCAGGCGCGCGGCGATCAGGTCCCTGACCACCTCGTGCTGGCCGTACACGGTGATGGCACGGCCCCCGGTCGGCCCCGACAGGTCGATGTGGTGGCGGTGTCCGCCGAACAACAGGTCGATGCCGTGGTGACGCAGGCCCTGGCGCTGCAGGCGCTCGCCCGCGCCGGAGGCCACAAGGAGGTCCACGGTGCCTTGCTCCAGCACACCGGCGCGGATGCGCGCCTCGACGTGCTGGCGGCTGCGATCCTCGATGACCACGGCATCGATGCCGGCGCGGCGCAGCAGATGCCCCAGCAGCAGGCCCGCCGGCCCGGCACCGATGATCGCTACCTGGGTGCGCATCGTGGTCTCCCGTCTCCCGTTCAGCCTCTTGCCACGGCCCTGGCTGCGGCGCCCGGTCTTGGATGAGGGGCATTTTCAGGCGCTCGCCCCCAATTTGCAATCGGGGGTTCCGGCCATACCGCGCGGGCCACCGGCGGGAGCGGGCAGGACGATCAGGCTGGCAGGATCGCCACGTACGCCAGACCGGCGGCCAGGACTGCGCATAGGGGCGAATAGACCCGCGTGTCCAGCCGCGCAAACGGAGAGCCGGTGATGCGCTTGAAGAAACCAACCAGGCGGAAATCGCCCACCGCCCTCGCCAGCATGGCCACCGCCACCAGGCCGATGGCCCATTGCAGGAGCGGCCCCGTGGATGGCGCGGCGAACAGCCCGGCGCGCGCGGCCACCATCGATGCCACCACCGCCAGCCCGACAGCCACCATCAGCGTGCCGGTGCGCGAAGGCGTGAAAGCGGGAACCATCGCAGCCATCGCAGCAGCCCCTTCGCCTGGGGATACCTTGCGCGGAATGCGGGGCACCGCAGCATCCTTGGCCAGGGAGCCGCCCAACGCCCAGTAGACATGCACGCCGGCAAGCAACAGGTAGATGCAGACCAGCAGAAGAGCGACCAAAGCGACCATAGCAGCAGGATTCCTATCTGTGAGAAGATGCCCCGGACCGGGGCATCCAGCTTAATCCAACTGGGGTGCGCGATGCGAAGCCGTGACCATATGCCGCAGTACCGGGAATCCCGGCCGCCAGAATCCGTGCCCACCAGCAAGGAGACCGTCATGCCATCTGATCGACGCCGCTTCCTGTGCCGCAGCATGCTGCTTGCCGCCGGCCTGGCCTCGCCCGTCGCCACGCTTGCTGCCCTGCCCTCCCCGGCCCCCCTGCGCCGTGCGCTGCCCGGCGGCCGCGAAACGCTGCCGGTGATCGGCATGGGCACCGCCGATACCTTCAACGTGGGTACTGAGCCCGGCGAGCGCGCGCCGCTGGCCGAGGTAATGGCCCTGCTGCTGCAAACGCCCGGCCCGGTGATCGACACGGCGCCCAGCTACGGCAGCGCCGAGGCCGTTACCGGCGACCTGCTGCTGGATGCCAGCGCTCGCGCCAGGGTCTTCCTGGCCACCAAGATCTCGGCGTCGGCCGCCAACGCGCCGGCGCAATGGGCGCAATCCCTGCGCGACCTCCGGAGCGAAAACGTCGATCTGCTGCAGGTGCACAACCTGATCGACTGGCGCGACAACCTGCGCTTTATCCGCCAGTTGAAGGAACGCGGCAAGACGCGCTATACCGGCATCACCCACTACCGCGAGGACGCGCACGAGGCGCTGGCCCAGATCGTGCGCAGCGAACGCGTGGATTTTGTCCAGCTCAATTACTCGGTCGCCGAGCGCAATGCCGAACGCACGCTGCTGCCGCTGTGCCAGGAGCGCGGCGTGGCGGTGCTGGTCAATCGCCCGTTCCAGGACGGCCGGCTGTTCCGCGCGGTCAAGGACCGCCCGCTGCCACCCTGGGCTGGCGAGATCGACTGCGACTCCTGGGGCCAGCTCTTCCTGAAGTTCATTGTCAGCCATCCCGCCGTGACGGCGGCGATCCCCGCCACGTCGAAGCCCAGGAACATGCGCGACAACCTCGGCGCGGGCCTGGGCCGCATGCCCGATGCCCGCCAGCGCGAGCGCATCGCCGCGCTGCTGGCCTGATCCTGTCATGGCCAGCACCACGCAAGCGGCCCGCCACGGCCTCGGCATCCAGCCCGGCGAAGGCAGCGCGGTGGCGGCCGGCTTCGTGTTCTTCTTCTGCCTGTTCGCCAGCTACTTCATGCTGCGCCCGGTGCGCGAGACCATGGGCATCGCCGGCGGCGTGCAGAACCTGCAATGGCTGTTCACCGCCACCTTCGTGGTCATGCTGGTGGCGATTCCCTGCTATGGCCTGTGCAGCGCGCGCCTGCCGCGCCGGCGCTTTGTGCCGTGGGTCTATGCGTTCTTTATCGCCAACCTGCTGGGCTTTGCCTTGGCCACGCGCGCCGCGCCAGACAGTATCTGGCTGGCGCGGGTGTTCTACGTCTGGCTGTCGGTATTCAACCTGTTCGTGGTGTCGGTGGCGTGGAGCCTGATGGCCGATGTATTCCGTCCCGGCCAGGCGCGGCGCCTGTTCGGCCTGCTGGCCGCCGGCGCCAGCGCGGGCGGACTCGCCGGGCCGTTGCTCGGCGGCTGGCTGGTGCCGCGCATCGGCCTGACCGGGCTGATGCTGCTGTCCGCCGCGCTGCTGGCGGCCACGCTGCCCGGCGTGGGCTACCTGTTCGGCTGGCGCCGGCGCGCCGGTGCCGGGGTGCCGGCGGCGGACGATCCGGTCCCGGCTCAGGACCCGGCCCGGCCCATAGGCGGCGGGCTTTGGGCCGGCCTGACGCTGGTGGCGCGTTCGCACTACCTGCTGGGCATCAGCCTGTTCGTGATCCTGCTGGCCACCGCCAGCACCTTTCTCTACTTCGAGCAGGCCAGGCTGGTGGCACAGACCTTTCCCAGCCGCACGCAGCAGACGCAGGTCTTCAGCGCCATCGACGCCATCGTGCAGGCGCTGACCATTGTGGTGCAGGTGTTCTTCTCGGGCCGCATCGCCAGGCGCTATGGCGTGACTTCCCTGCTCAGCGCGGTGCCGCTGGCGGTGGCGGCGGGCTTCCTGGTGCTGGCGCTATGGCCAGCCTTCGGCGTGCTGGCCGGCGTGATGATCCTGCGCCGGGTGGGCGAATATGCATTGCTGCGGCCGGGCCGGGAGATGCTGTTCACGGTGGTGGATGCCGAAACCAAATACAAGGCCAAGAACGTGATAGACACCGCCGTTTATCGCGCCGGCGATGCGGTCAGCGCCTGGATCAAGACCGCCATTGACGGGCTATCCGGCCACCCGGCCGTGGTGGCGCTCACCGGGGCTGCGCTGGCACTGGGATGGGCCTGGCTGGGATGGTGGCTTGGCCGCCAGCATGAAGGCCAGCACGGGGCCGCATCGCCGGCGTCTACCGCCCGCCTGGCGGCGGTGCCTCGCGACCGGGGCGGTGCATGAGTACGCTCGCCAGCTACGCCGGGAGGCAAATGCCATGCACGGTTCAGGTGCTTTCCTGCACTTCAGCCCCCGCATTTGCCGAGAGTTGTGACGATTGTGACAGATTATTTTTGGAGAACTCCTCATGAAGCCCGGAATTTCGATGCGCAAGGCAGCCGCCCTGCTTGCCGCCCTGACCGTCAGTGGCATGGCCTGCGCCGCGCTGCCGCCCCCCGGGCCGCAAACGCCGCAAGGCGAGCGCGCCACGCAAAAGCCCCTGCCGCCACAGCCGCCGCGGCATAAGAAACACAAGAAGCCCAAGCAAAAGACGCCTGACAAGCAGGCCCCGGCGCCGCAGGCTGCCCCGTCACCCGACGCTTCGCCGCCGCCGCTGCCGAGTCCGGCACCCTGATCGCCAGGGCTCCGGCGTTACATCTGCTAACCGTGCGGACAGATTCCGGCGACGCCTGACCCCTAAGATGCCTGCAAGGCCAGCCGCTGTCACTGTCGCTGGCCCTTACATGCAGCCACAAGGAGTCAGTCATGCGCAAACCCAATCGTGCCGCCCGCATCGTCGGCGCAGGCCTGCTCACCGCCGCGCTGCTGGCCGCAGGTCCCGCCTCCGCACGCGGACGCGGCCACGGCGACGGCGACTCAGCCGGCGCGGTCGCGCTGGCCATCGGCGCCCTCGTCGGGCTGGCCGTGGTCGGTACCGCCGTGGCCAGCCAGCCGGTCGTCGTGGCCGCCCCGCCCGCGCCAACTTATGGGCCGGCCTATGGGCCAGCTTACGGGCCGCCGCCGGGATATTGCTATCGCGATTACGATCGCGCTTATGTGCCATGCGCGCCGCAGCCGGCGCCCTATTACTATCAGGAAGCACCGCTGCCGCGATACCCAGGATACTGAGCGCGACGGCCCGTCAGATCCGGCGATGCCATCGGCAGCGCCCGCCTCGCTGGCCATGGCACCGCCGGCATCCTCGCGCGCCCGCGGGCGCAAAAGCTGAGCGAGGCGCTCGCCGGTACGCAACCGCGTTTCGAGGCGGCGGTGCCGGATGCAGTGGCGCCGTTGTTGCGGGGACCGGCGCAGGCTGGCCCGTCTCCGGGTGGCATGGCGGTCCTGCCGGACGCCCTGCTCACGGGCGGCCCGCCAGCTCCAGGGCAAACACCACGCGCTGCAGCCACTTGCCGCTCTGCCCATCCATCTGGCCAAAACGGCAGCCGAAATGGTTGTGCGCCTCGTTGCCGTGCCATGCCTTTCGATGCCGCACCACCTGCAGCGCAAGCTTCATCGCACCCAGGTCGCCAAGCTCCAGGCAGCATTGCGGGATGCTGGTCCCGACCGGCAACTGACCCGGTCCGATGCGCATGGAGCGCAAGCCCACCCCGGATACCGACAGGTCCGCGACTTCCATTTCAACAAGCTGGCCGTCGCTTAGCAGGATCTGGCAGCGAAAGTCCCTGTCCTGCTGCAGGCGGACGCGGAAATGCCTGCGGCGCGGAACCATATAGATCCCGGCCGGCAAGGAAGCGAGAAACGCCGGTCCGCCGTCGAAGCGGGTGACTGCCGGCGTGGCGAACCGGAAGTGGAACGTGATATCACCCAGCGATGCCGAGGCGGCCAGTTCGCTGGCGTTCAGGATCGCTTCCAGTTCCAGGCCGTTGCGGCACCAGGCAAGCACGCAGGTGCCCCTGGACGGGTCGACGGACAGAAAGCACGAAGCAACCCGCCACTCCTGCGCAGGTTGAAGATGGAGCCGGGTACGCACGCGGGCCAGATCCTGCAGGATCTGAAGTATCCGGACCGGATCGCTGAGCCGTTCGATATCGCTGCCAGCCGCCCACGGGAGCGGCAAAGGCGCGCCTAAGGCGTTCGAGGCCATGACGGTGTTGCAGACTGGTCCGGGAACACTGCGGCGCTAGCGCTACGATTCATCGGGACTAACCCATTCAAGGTATTTGATCGGAAGTTTCTCGCGACTTTCCAGTTTCGAGGGCATATTCGTTGCCTCGCATGTTCCGTTGCATGCCGACCGCTCTAACGGCATTGCCAGACAGGTTCTTGAGAAGTCCAGCGCTCTCTTCCCCATCTTTTCCGTCGCGGCGCCATTCCGCCCTTCCCCGGCGGGCTAAAGATTTGATCGCTCCCGCCGTTAGGAGTCGTTTCGCGGTCACATTCCTTTCCGCTTTCGCTTGCCAGCCTGGGCCTGACTCCGCGCCGGGCCGAGCTAGAGTTGAAAGTGGTGTACGGGCGG
>NZ_JFJV02000050.1:0-750 GCF_000611145.1 Cupriavidus sp. SK-3
AGCGGCGCGCACGCCAGACCGACGTGTTGAAGGTGGCGAGCATAACGCGCTTGGTAATGTCTTGAATGTTCATGATGATTCCTGGAAATGGGATGGATACGGCTGCAACGAAAAACGGCGAGCCTGGTGGCTCGCCGTCATGGGATGAAGAGAAAAGGAAAAAGGGATCAGTTGCCGAGCAGCAACTCACCGAGCTTGCCGCCCTGCGCATTAATCCACGCTGGAGTAGCGCAGATCCGCGCGTCGCGACGTGCTGCATCGGTGGCGAGCATCACGGCGAATTCGCCGAGATGGGCTTCGAATAGGCGATTGGCGTACACCATCACACGATCGAAGTTGTTCTCGTTGGAAACGGCGGCGAGCGCCGAGCAGATGGCGTACTGCGCGGCCACCTTGTCAGGGATCCTGGCGGATTCCGGGGCGGCCAGCACCGAATCCACGCTGGGCAACTCGCGATAGATCTGGCGAAACGACTCGAACTCGAGTGCGGCGCCCTCGCCCACCGCGCCGGCCGTGGCGACGATTTCCATCCCCGGCGGTACCAGCGGCAGTTGACGCGCCACGTGCCCCCAGCCTCGCGGCGAAGGCAGGTTCTCCACCTCTTTGCTGCGCTCAGACGAGAGCAGCAGATCGGGGCGGAAGCGCAGGAAGGCGATGAGCACAGGCGGCACGCTGTTCGTGACCGCCCAGCGCGTCCAGTCCTCGATCGTCGGTTCCAACTCCACGATGGTGCTGAAGCGGGATTTCAAC
>NZ_JFJV02000050.1:892-1119 GCF_000611145.1 Cupriavidus sp. SK-3
CGCCGGCGAGGCCTGTCCGAGATCGTCAATGAACCAGACCAGCGGGCGCGTGCTGTTCAGCGCGGTGGCCAGATCCCCGAACGGCAGGAACTTGGCACCCGCACCATCCGTTGCCGGAAACGGCAGGCCCTTGGAGTCGGTGGGATCTTCCACCACGGGGTGGGAGATCAGCAGGTCGTGGCGGGCAGCCTTGGCTGCGCTATCCACGATATCGCTCTTGCCGATGC
>NZ_JFJV02000051.1:0-20633 GCF_000611145.1 Cupriavidus sp. SK-3
CGCTCACGCCCAACTCGGCGGCCATCTTGCGGGTGCTCCAGTGCGTGGTCGCCACGGGCTTGCCTTGAGTGGTCAGCTCCACCAGCCGCGCCGTGTCCACCTTCAACGGCGGCGCGCCGCGTGGCAAGTCGCGTTCGATACCGGTCAGCCCCGATTGCGCATAACGCTCACGCCAACGCGCGACCTGCACGCGTCCGATTCCCAACTGCTCGGCGATGTCCTTGTTCTGCATGCCGTTGGCGGCCAGCAGCACGATGCGCGCGCGCTGCGCCAGCCTCACGCTCGTGAGCTTCGACCGAACCAGCCTCGTCAACTTGGTTCGCTCCTCGTCGGTCAACATGATCTGGGGGGCAACTCGCACTCGCTCTCTCCACGCTGTGTCGCAGTAGAGCAATAATCTCACATAAGGTCCATCAAGAACAGAACGCTACACTAGCGGATATAGCGGTCACCGCTAGGGAATCGCTGATCAATGAGGTTTGCGCTTGATGTTGCACAACCTAAGGCCTTCAGCATTTCGCAATGCGGGAGAGATGGGCCGATTCAAGCCGTCTTTCTCGTGTTTCGCACCTTTCCTGGCCGCGCTTGGCGCGCTCAGGACGGATTGATCCCCTCTGAGGCCAACAACAGCCTCCTGGCGAATACCAGGTTCGCCAAACCAAACAGGCTGAACAACTGCGCCGTGTTCTTGGCCAGGCCCTTGTAGCGAACCTTGCGATGACCAAACATTCTTGATGACGTGGAATGGATGCTCGACCCGCGCCCGAATCTGGGCCTTGGCCCGCTCGACGGCGATTACCAAGTCCTTGCCGCTCCGTCACGCATCGCCTTGATCTTGCCGCGCTTTACGGCCACCTGCGAAATAACCTGCAGCACACGTTGTGCGCACGACAATTGATTCGATACCGCGCTGGCGGACATCTGCCACGATGGCTGAAAGCAGAAGTTCACCAAGGCCAGCCGACCTCGCGCGGTGTGCAACGGCAAGTCCTCGTAGGAGACCCACTTTGCCGTACTGCTCGACGCCTGCGCACCCGACTAGGCCAGCATTGTCCCGGCGATCATCCAGATGGCCCGCTCGCTGGGACTGAAGACCCTGGCCGAAGGGGGCGAGGATCGGGAAACGGCGCAAGCCCTGCGCGAACTCGGCTGCCGACTCGCCCAGGGGTACCTGTTCGCCCGGCCGATGCCAGCCTCGAGCCCGACAGCGCTGATGGAGGCGCAGCGCATCCTTGGCGTGGCGTAGAGGGCGCTCGTACATCTCAATAGCCCCCAGGCGATGATCACCAGCTTGCATGACGCAGGCATCAGGACACCACCGCGCTCCCGTCCGCCATCAGCATCTCCCCGCGCCGCTCCACAATCATCGCGTACGCCTGCGGCTGCCGGTGCGCGTCGAAGTTGAACGTGGTGCGCTTGTAGACCTCGCAGAAATCCAGGTCGCAGCGGGCGATGGCGACCTCGTCGCCCTTGGTGATGCAGTTGGCCAGCACTTCGCCGGAGGGCGCGATGATGCAGCTGCCGCCAATGCCGTCCACGCCCTCTTCCATCCCGGCCTTGGCCACGCCAACCACCCAGGTGCCGTTCTGGTAGGCCCCGGCCTGCATGGAGAGCTGATTGTGGAAAAGCGAGAGGTCGTCGTGCTGCGGCGCCGGCGCATTGTGCACTGGCGTGTTGTAGCCGATCAGCACCATCTCCACACCTTGCAGGCCCATCACCCGATAGGTTTCGGCCCAACGACGGTCGTTGCAGATGGCCATGCCGATCTTGCCACCAAACGCTTCGGTCACGCCGAAGTGGTTGCCGGGCGTGAAATAGCGCTTTTCCAGATGCTGGAAGCGGCGCCACGGTTCGTGCTCGCGATGGCCGGGCAGGTGCACCTTGCGGTATTTACCGACGATCTCGCCCTGGCGGTTGACGAGGATGGAGGTGTTGTAGCGCACTGCCTTGCCTTGTTCGCTGGTGAGCTCGGCGTAGCCGAGGTAGAAGCCAACACCAAGCTCGCGCGAAAGGTCGAACAGCGGCTGCGTGGCGGCGCTGGGCATCTCGCGTTCGAAGAAGCTGTTGATCTCTTCGTCGCTCTCCATGTACCAGCGCGGGAAGAAGGTGGTGAGCGCCAGCTCGGGGTAGACGATGAGGTGCGAGCCGCAGGCGTGGGCTTCGCGCATCAGGTCGCACAGGCGCCTGACCACTTGCTGGCGGCTGTCGGCGCGGGCGATGGGGCCGAGCTGGCCGATGGCGACATTCACAATACGGGACACGGGTAACTCCAGGATGCTTTCGGGGTGGTGGTTCAGGCTAGTGGCAGGGGCTTGGCGTCGATCACGGCCGGTTGGCGAGTTTGAGTACTACCTGCAGCAGGATCTGCGCGCCGCCGATGAGGTCGTCCGGCTCGGTGAACTCGCGCACGTTGTGGCTCAGGCCTTTCACGCTGGGCACGAAGATCATGCCGGCGGGGCAGACGCGGGCCAGCATTTGCGCGTCGTGACCGGCGCCGCTGGGCATGCGCATATGGGTGAAACCAAGCGCTGCGGCTTCCTGCTCGACCAGGTCGATGACCATGGGATCGAATGCCACCGGCTCGAAACGTGCCAGGCGGCGATGGCTAAGAGATAGGTTTTCCGTCTCGCAGGTTTGCCGGGCAAAGGCGAGGACTTCCGCTTCGGCCTGGGCGAGCCGCCGTTCATCGGTATTACGCAGGTCTACGGTGAAGACGGCGCGGTTGGGGATGACGTTGATCAGGTTCGGTTCGAAACGCATGGCACCCACGGTGGCGATCTGCCGGCCGCCGTAGCGCAGCGCCAGGTCGTGCACGAAATTGGCAATGCGCGCGGCGGCATAGCCGGCGTCATGCCGCAGTTCCATGGGCGTGGTGCCGGCGTGGTTGGATACGCCGTCGATGGTGAACTCGGTCCACGAGATCCCCTGAACCCCTTCCACCACGCCAACCTGCAGGCCACGCAGATCCAGCACCGGGCCTTGCTCGATATGCAGCTCCACGAAGCTGTCGACGCGCGGCTTGCCTGCGGGCGCCTGGCCGTCATAGCCGATGCGCCGCAGCTCGGCGCCCACCGTGACGCCATCGATGCCGGCGGTGGCGAGCGCATCTTCCAGCGGCATTCCGCCCACATAGACCAGCGAGCCCATCATATCCGGATGAAAGCGCGCGCCCTCTTCATTGGTGAAAAAGGCGACGGCGACGGGACGACGCGGACGCAGGCCGGCGTCACGCAGGGTGGCGACCACTTCCAGGCCGGCCAGCACCCCGTAGTTGCCGTCGTAGCGGCCGCCGGTGCGCACGGTGTCGATGTGCGAGCCGATCATGACGGGGAGCAGGTCTTCGCTGCCGGGATACACGGCCACGCCGTTGCCGATGGCGTCGATGGCAACGGTCATGCCCAGCGCCTGCATGCGCGCCACCGTCCAGTCGCGGCCGAGTCTGTCGGCATCGGTCAGCGCCAGCCGGCACACTCCGCCCCCTTCGATGGCACCGAGTTGCGCGAGATCGTCCAGGCTTTGCAGCAGGCGCTCGCCGCGAATGCGCGGCGCGGAGTCTGCCTTTGGTGCGCTCCGCTCGCTCATGCCGCGGCTCCGGCGCGCACTGCGTCCGCGCTGCGGCCAACCAGTTCGGTGTACAGCGCGGGATCCGTGTCGGCCTCGCTGCCGATAAACAGTAGCCGGCTCTGGCGGTTGAGCCCGAGCGCCGCGCGGGCCTGCGGGTCCTGCATGGCGGCGATGGCAGCGGCCAGCCCGGCCACGGCGGATTCGCCGGCCACGATCACGGGATCGTCGCCCTGCGGTTGGGCCAGCAGGCGCATGGCATTTACCGCGGATGCGTCGTCGACCGTGCAGAATGCGTCGGCGCCTTTGGCAAGGATCTCCCAGGCGAGCAGCGAAACTTCGCCGCAAGCCAGGCCGGCCATCAGCGTATCCAGCTCGCCGGTGACGGCGGTGACCTTGCCGGCGCGCGCGCTTTGCATCAGGCAGTCCGCCTTGGCTGGTTCCACCACGGTGAAGACGGGGCGCTGCCTGTCCTTGCCATCCTCACGTTCCCAGAAGTAGCCGCAGACGGCGGCGGCAAAGCCACCCACGCCGGCCTGGATGAACACATGCGTGGGCCAGGCCGGCAGCGCATTGACGGCTTCGTCCACCATCAGTTGATAACCCTGCATGACATCGCGCGGCACGTCCATATAGCCGGGGTACGAGGTATCCGAGATCACGTACCAGCCATTGACCCGCGCATCGGCATCGGCTTGCTGCACGGCCTGGTCGTAGTTGCCCGTGGTGCGTACCACCTGGGCCCCGAAGCGTTCGATGGCGGTCTTGCGCCCTTCGCTGACGGTGGCGTGGATATAGATCTCGCAGCGGCAGCCGAACAGCTGGGCGCCCCAGGCCACGGAACGGCCGTGGTTGCCGTCGGTGGCGCAGGTCACGGTGAGTTCGGCGCACATGCTGCGCAGCGCCGGCGCACTCAAGTCAGCGATGCTTAGCTCGCGGCCGATCCGGGGCCTGAGTTCGCGGCAAAGCAGGCGTCCCACGGCATACGCGCCGCCGAGCGCCTTGAAGCTGCCCAGCCCGAAGCGCGAGCCTTCGTCCTTGTAGTGGATCTGGCCGACGCCCAGCGCGGCCGCCAGGTTCGGCAGGGTTTTCAGCGGCGTGGGCTGGTAGCCCTCCCAGGCGGAGATCTCGCGGCGGGCGGCGGCCAGGGCCGGCTCGCTCAGGATGGCGGCGCGCTGTGCACCATAGGGTTCCGCGCGGCTCAGCGCCGGATTGGGGAGAAGATCAAACGAGAGGTTGGGGAGCGTGGTCATGCGTGTGTATTGGTCCAGTCAGAATGCGTTATTGCGTGTATTGATGGCGGCGCTGCGTGCCGGTCGATCTCAGTGGCCGGTCTCCAGGTCCCCGAGCACGTCGTGCGCGCGCTCCACGCGGGCCATGCGTGCGCGCGAACGTTTGCGGGAGCGGCCTGCCATGGCGGTGGCCAGGTAGTTCACCAGGCTGACGGCGGCCACATAGGAATCGAAGACCTGGCCGCCGTGGTGCGAGCAGCGCAGCACGGCGTCGGCCTTGGCCGCCAGCGTGGAAACCGGGGCATCGCTGAGCAGGATGAGTTTGGCGCCGGCCTCCCGGGCCAGTGTCACCATGCCGTCCAGGCGCTTCGCACGGCGTCGGAAGTCCACCGCCAGCAGTACATCCTTGCTGTCTATTTCGGCCACCAGTTCGGCATCCTTGCCCGCTTGCTCATTGAGCAGGTACACCTCGGGGCGCACCTGCGAGAGCAGCGCATTGGCATAGAAAGCCAGCATGAAGCTGTTGCGATAACCCACCACCCACACGCGGCGCGCGTTGGCCAGTTCGGTGAGCGTGGTCTCCAGCGCACGCTCGCTGAGTTGTTCCGGCAGACTGGCGAGCCGGCGGCTGTCGAGTTGCACGTGCGCCTCCAGACCGGCCACGACCGATTGCCGCGCGCCCCCCGACTCAGGCGGCAACCCGTTGTGTTCCATCAGGTACAGCGGAGATTGCTCGGAGACCTGGTCCCGCAGCGATTGCCGGAAGGCGCTGAAGTCCGCATAGCCGAGGCGGCGGAAGAAGCGCGCCGCGCTCGCCTTGGAGACGCTCGCCAACTCCGCCAGCTCGGTGGCCGAGTAGCTGAGCAGGTCTTTTTGCCGCATGAGCAGCACGTCGGCCAATTTTTTGTCTGCTGAAGAAAGTTCGCCGTAGCACTGGTGGATTTGCGCTTCCAGCGCGGGTTGAATGGCCATGTCGGGTCCGTGCCTCCGTTCCGCTTGCCCGCACCAAAGTGGTCCGGGCCTGCACAATGGTGAAACCATCATTTCATGTTTTGGTGCATATGAAACCGTTGTTTCAGTATTGGCGGCCTTTCATGCAAGGGCAATGCCAAGTCAGTGGCGCTATCGGGGAGGCGTCCGCCAAGTGCTTGATTTCAAGGCAATGCCGTCGAAAGAATCCCATCGCATTCGCCCGCGCAGCCGGCATCGCCAACAGTGGCACACAACTTGCCTTTCAGTCCCTCGTGTTCCCCGACCGACTGATAAAGGTGTTTTTATGAAACGCAGACAGTTCACCGCCATCGCCAGCCTGATCGCAGGCGCCGCACTCATCGCGATGGCACCCGCTAAAGCCGACGATTCCCTGAGCGCCGTGATGGGCAAGAAGTCGATCGCAATCGGCATCCCGACCGACTTCGCGCCGTATGGCTTCATGGGCACTGACCTGAAGCCGCAGGGCCTGGACGTGGCCGTGGCGCAGATGATCGCCGACAAGCTCGGCGTCAAGGCCGATCTCGTCCCGGTGAGCACGCCGAACCGCATCCCGTACCTGCAGACCCGGAAGATCGACCTGATCGTCTCGGCGCTGGGCAAAAACGCCGAGCGCGCCAAGGTGATCGATTTCACGATTGCGTATGCGCCCTTTTACCAGGCGGTGTTTGGTCCGAAGGCAATGAGCATCAAGAGCTTTGCCGATCTTGGCGGCAAGACCATCGCGGTCACGCGCGGCACCATCCAGGACGATGTGCTGCAGCAAGTGGCGCCTCCCACGCTGAAGATCCAGCGCTTTGAGGACGACAACTCCACCGTGGCCGCCTTCGTGTCGCAGCAAACGCAACTGCTGGCCACCGGCGCGGCCGTGGCTGCCGCGGCGATCGCGAAGAACCCCAAGGTAGAGGCCGAGTACAAACTGCTCCTCAAGGATTCGCCCAATTTCATCGGTGTGCGCAAAGGCGAAACCGCGCTGCTGGAGAAGGTCAACGAGATCCTGCGCAAGGCAAAGGCGGATGGCACGCTCAACGGCTACGCGCAGCGCTGGCTCGGCCGCGGCATGGGCGATTTGCCGGACTGATTGCAAACGGGTAAGCGGGCATACGGGTAGGCGGGATAACGGATCGCATTGTTTCCGGCCCCGTGCGCGGGCTCCATGTTGCTGGCGCACTGGCCTGCCTCGCAGGTCAGTCTCGCCGAAGACAAAATAACTCTCTAGCGGCACTGCATGATCTCCTTCGACTTTGCGCCGGTTCTCTCGCAGTGGCCCATGCTGCTGCGTGGCCTGTTGCTGACGATTCTCCTGACGGCGTTCTCCGCGGCCTTCGGTACGCTCGTGGGCATCGGCTGCGCCTGGGCGCGCATCCATGGCACGGCATGGCTGCGGGCACTGGTGGGCGGCTACGTGGAGGCAGTCCGCAATACGCCGTATATCATCCAGCTGTTCTTTATCTTCTTCGGCCTGCCTTCGATTGGCGTGCGGATGCCGGCGGAAGTGGCGTGTGTGCTGTCGATGACGCTGAACCTCGGCGCCTATGCATGCGAAATCATCCGGGCCGGGCTGGAGTCCACGCCGCGCGGGCAGATCGAAGCCGCGCAGAGCCTGGCGCTCAACCGCTGGCAGATCTTTACGCGCGTGGTGCTGCCGCCTTCGCTGTCGCGCGTGTGGCCGGCGCTGGTGAGCCAGGTCATCATCGTGATGCTGGGCTCGGCGGTATGCAGCCAGATCTCCACCGAAGAGCTTTCCTATGCGGCCAATATTATCGCCAGCCGCACGTTCCGCAATTTTGAAGCCTATATCGTCGCCACCTGCGTCTACCTGGGCCTGGCCGTGGTGCTGCGCGAGATCCTGAACTGGGTTGGTCCGCGCTTCATCTTTGGCCGCTGAGACCGGGAGGCATACATCATGGTCGACTTTTCGCTGTGGGACATTTTTCGCAACCTGCTGCTGGCGCTGCGCTGGACAGTGGGGCTGTCGCTGATCGCCTTCGCCGGTGGCAGCGTCGTTGGCATGCTGCTGCTGGTTGCGCGCATTGCGCGCCTGCCGGGCGCCGTGCGCGGCGTGGCGCTTTACGTGCAGCTGTTCCAGGGCATCCCGTTGCTGATGCAGTTGTTCCTGTTCTACTTCGGGCTGGCGTTGCTGGGTGTCGAGACCTCGGCGCTGTTCGCGGCGGCGCTGTGCCTCACGCTATATGCCAGCGCCTATCTCACGGAGATCTGGCGCGGCTGCATCAACGCCATTCCCAAGGGCCAGTGGGAGGCCTCCGCCAGCCTGGCGATGAATCTGCGCGAGCAGCTTCAGCACGTGATCCTGCCGCAGGCCGCACGCATCGCGGTGGCACCCACGGTGGGATTCCTGGTGCAGGTGATCAAGGGCACTGCACTGGCCTCGGTGATCGGCTTCGTGGAAGTCACCAAGGCTGGCCAGATGATTTCCAACGCCACCTTCCAGCCCTTCCTGGCTTACGGCTGCGTCGCGCTGCTGTACTTCGCCCTGTGTTTCCCGCTGTCGTTGTGGAGCCGCCGCCTTGAGCGTCGCCTGCAGCCCAAGCATTGAGGTTCCTTCATCCCATGTCCACGCAAACCGAAACCACCAAGCCCTTTTCCCTCGTCGATATCCGGGGCCTGCGCAAACGCTTCGGCGCCAACGAAGTGCTCAAGGGCATCGACCTGCAGATCGGGCGCCGCGAGGTGGTCTGCATCATCGGCCGCAGCGGCTCGGGCAAGAGCACCTTGCTCCGCTGCATCAACGGGCTGGAAAGCTTCAATGAAGGCGCGCTCAGCGTGGATGGCCTGGCACTGCGCCATGGCGACGCCCGCGCCATGCGCGACCTGCGCCAGAACGTTGGCATGATCTTCCAGAATTTCAACCTGTTCCCGCACCTGAGCGCCGGACAGAACGTGATGCTGGCGCCTACGCTGGTGAAGGATACACCCCGGTCCGAGGCCGGCAAGCGTGCACAAGCACTGCTCGAACGCGTGGGCCTTGGCGACAAGTTCCACAGCTTCCCCGACCAGCTATCCGGCGGACAACAGCAACGCGTGGCAATCGCCCGCGCGCTGGCCATGGACCCGGCCGTGCTGCTGTGCGATGAAGTCACCTCGGCACTCGATCCGGAGCTGGTCGGCGAAGTGCTGGGCGTGGTGGAAGGCCTTGCGGCGCAAGGCATGACCTTGGTCATGGTCACGCATGAGATGAACTTCGCCCGCAAGGTCAGCGACCGCGTGGTCTTCATGCATCACGGGAAGGTGCATGAGATGGGCTCGCCGGAGGAAATCTTCGGGGAGCCGAAGACGCCGGAACTGAAGCAGTTCCTTTCGGGGCTGCATGGTTGAGCCCCTGGAAAGCCGCGCCGGAATCTGGCGAGGCCAGAGGCTGGAGCCATCACCACAGGCCCGCGAACCTCATGGCGCTTGGCCCAGCGATAATCGCCCGGTGATGGCCCGGGCGTTCATTGATCAGGCTTGGCTTGCGGACCGTGCCGCCGTGGCTTAGCGGTTCGTTAACGCTGCGCGGCGAGTCATATCTGCTGTGGCGATCGGTCGACGAGCACGGCGCGGAACTGGACATCCTGTTGCAGAAGCGCCGCGACAAGGCCGCAGTCAAGCGCTTTTTCTTACGCGTGCTTCGTTCCTGTCCCGTGCCTCGCAAGATCGTCACCGACCAATTGCGCAGCTACCCGGCCGCCAAGGCCGACATCCCGGAACTGGCGAACGTCAAACACGTGTTCGTCAAAGCCGCTGCACGCTTGAATAAATCCGGCAGAAGGCAGAGGCGCAAGAGCGGGCGGCCAACTGGCCGCCTCCTGACGCTCTGCATCCGCAGATTCCCGCTGCCTGTACCTGCATAGCATAGGCATTCGGGGCGCCCGGAAAGGCAGGGTCGCCCATAAATGTAGTCCTTGCGACAGTAGCGTCGCTATCCTGCAGTGCCTGCGCGGCGAACCCAGGCGGCGGGAAAGCGCCAGATGCCGGCGTCGGTCTCTGCCGTCGTCCACCGCGGAGCGAGAGCCAACGTAGGGTGGCTGTGGCGAATCTTACGAACGCTTCGACGTATTGTTACTCGCACCGATACCTGGATCTCTGCGCACCGGCTCGCTGTACAGCCTCTGATGCTTGCTGGATCTGTACCGAATTATGGGTGAGCATTGCTCGCTCGGAGTGAGTAACCGCAGCCAGGTAGGACTGGCGCAGCGACGGGCACATGATGCTCGATGCGAGCTGCTCCTGTCCCTTCTGGTCGAAGAACGAAGACGGTTCGGCACGATACTCTGCGTTTCGTTGGCCGATGGATTTCCTCACCACCTCGGTCTTTGTGTCGTGCTGACAGGGGGCATCCTGCAACGTGACATGTCGCGCGGCGCTCCAACATTGATAGATGGTCTGGCCCGCGGCATTCGTGGCCATGGCGAACATCGCGATCATCAGATATCTCAGCACGGTTAACTTCAGGCCACGGGTTCCCGCACGGCCCGCAGCTTTCGTTCGTTGTCTGGCGCTGACGGACCAAATTCGGCGGGCTGAGGCGGGACAACACTGAAGTAGTCGCTGAGGATTGTCTTCAGATCCACGTCCTTGGACGTGTAGCGCATGATCGGAATTCCGGCCGATGCGAGAATGTCATTCTTTTGCTTATCGCGCTTCTGGGCTTTCGCGCTACCGTGAGAGGCGCCGTCAAGCTCGATGACATAGAGCGGTCGCATCGTCTTGCGCTCGCAGACGAGGTAGTCAACATACTTCTGAGCAAACAGATTCCTGGCGGCATGTGACTTTCCCCTGTGCCGTACAAACGCGGACATTGCGACCTGGGGGAAGAGCTTGTACCCGAACTCTTCCTGCATGCTGCCTCCTGCATGGTTGATGTTGAGCCTTTGCCATGGCGCCGCTCTCCGTCCGGTATTCGGTCGACCTTGGCTGCCGTGGCATCCGTTGGCCCGCTACGTCGTTGACACGACCCGGAAATGCTCCACCGTCTGTCCGGCATTGACCGCCCGCTGCAGCCAGTCCGGCATGGCACCGCGGCCGTCCCAGCCCTGCCCCTGCGCGTTGCGATGGCGCACCGCCCCCGGCAATGGTGTCGGCGCCGGCTCGGCAAAGCAGCCTGCGGCCTGCAGGTCGGCCAGGGTCAGGCCGTGCTGGGCCATCTGGATGCGGACCCACGCAATCGCTTGTGCGCGCTCGATTTCTATCGACACGGTGAAGGTGAAATGATTTGGGGCGACACCGGTTCCCGCGTGGCGGCGGGGAGTGTTGGATTTCAGGGTTGTTCTAGCTGGCTGCGGTGGAAATCCGCGCCGGCGCGAGGACACGACCGCTCTCGCTGCTTTAAGTTTGCTTCCCCACTTGGGATACCAACACTCACCAAGTGCTAGTCGGCGGGAAACCAACTGCTGTGCGGCTCATTTGATTAGAAAGAGGTGAATCGAGCGCGCGGAGTCGCGGCACGATCCCTGCTGAAGTCGACCAAGCACAGCCTTTTGTGCTTGCCACTTCAGGAGAGCATCATGACCGCGACTATGGAAATCAGAGACTTAGCCAGCGTCGAAGAGATCGACAAAAGATCATTGAGCAGCCGGCCATGGCAGTGGGCATGGCGTGGACCATGACCGTTGCCGCGACGACCCGGTGCACGCGAAGAGCAGCAACTCGATCTGACATCTGTGTCTCCGTTCTGGAACGTCCAGCTATGTGGACTTGCTGATGCATCGCCACCAAATGAAGGCGTCGCGTTCGTCAGCCATGCTGAGCGAGGCGCTCCAAGCGACAGCGCCGTCGATTTCGGAAATATTGCAGGCGTTCAACGCGCAGCCTGTCGATGGCGAGCGGATGAACGCCTCACGCGCGGTTAGTAAGCAGCGTTACGGCAGCAGTACCGTCGCGCCGCTCGTCTGTCTGGATTCGAGCGCTCGATGTGCCTGTGCGGCATCCTCCAGCGCGAAGGTTTGCTTCGGTTCAGCCCGACATCGTCACGGCGCGGGCGTTACTCGCGCGTTAGTTTCGGCTCGACCACTGCGCGCCGTCGGGAGGCGGAATCCCCCATGTAACGGCCCACCTAACGCTTTCGAAACGCCGAGGTTGTTAAAACTCCTGCATACCAGCCGGACAGGAGGCAACCGTGGAAGCTTCGTTAAGCGAACCCGTCGCATCCGCACTAAAAGTGCATTTTCGGGGACAACTGATTCAGCCGAGCGACGCGGCTTACGACCAGGCGCGTGCCGTATACAACGGAATGATCAACAAGCGCCCTGCGATCATCGCGCGCTGCGTCGATGTTGCGGACGTCATCGCGGCGGTGAACGCCGCGCGCGACGGCGGGATGCTGCTGGCCGTGCGTGGCGGCGCGCACAATGGCGCCGGGCTCGGCACATGCGATGGTGGACTGGTGATCGACCTGTCGCCAATGAAGGGCGTGTTTGTCGATGCCGGACGCAAGACGCTGCGGGTCAGCGGTGGCTGCACCTGGGGCGACGTGGATCACGCCGCCAGTGCCTACGGGCTGGCGACGCCGAGTGGCTTCATCTCGACCACTGGCGTGGGCGGACTGACACTCGGCGGCGGCATCGGCTACCTCAGCCGCGCCTATGGCCTGACGATCGACAATCTGCTCGGCGCCGAGGTCGTTCTGGCCGACGGGCGCATCGTCACCGCAAGCGACGACGAAAACGCCGACCTGTTCTGGGCGTTGCGCGGCGGCGGTGGCAACTTCGGCGTGGTGACGTCGTTCGAGTTCAAGGCTCATCCCGTTGCCACGGTCTATGGCGGCCCGATGCTGTGGCCGATGGAGCAGGCACGCGAGCTGATGAAATGGTGGCGCGACTTCATCCTGAGCGCGCCGCAGGACATCAATGGCTGGTTCGGTTTCGTCACGGTGCCGCCTGCAGCGCCCTTCCCAGATGAAGTTCACCTGCAAAAAATGTGCGCCGTGGTGTGGTGCTACACCGGCCCGCTCGATCAGGCCGAGACGCATTTCCGTCCGATTCGCGAGGCCATGCCGCCAGCGGTGGACTTTGCCGGGCCAATCCCCTGGCCTGTCCTGCAGAGCCTGTTCGACGGACTGTATCCGGCGGGCTTGCAATGGTATTGGAAAGCCGACTTCGTCAGCGACCTTAGCGACAAGGCCATCGATCTGCACATCAAGTACGGGCAGCAGTTGCCGTCGATGCACTCGACCATGCACCTGTATCCGATCAATGGCGCAGCGCATCGCGCCGGATGCGACGAAACGGCCTTCAGCTACCGCGATGCCAGCTTTGCCAGCGTGATTGTCGGCGTGGATCCCAACCCAGCCAACAACGATCGCATCGTGCAGTGGGCGAAGGACTACTGGCTGGCCCTGCATACACACTCTGCTGGCGGCGGCTACATCAACATGATGATGGACGAGGGCAATGACAACGTGAAGGCGTCCTATCGCGACAACTATGCGCGACTGGCTGAGATCAAGCGCAAATACGACCCGGCCAACCTGTTCCGCGTGAATCAGAACATCAGGCCCGCCTGAAGCAACACGCTTGCGACATGGGGCGCAGGTCCCCCTTGTGCCCGGAGGAAGGAGATTTTCATGAACAGGTTGGTGTCTCTGATGGCTGCACTGACGCAGGGCACTTCTTTCCCCGCATCCGCACCCAACTGACCCAGGAGTCCGGCGCGACGCCGCTGCCACGATCGGATGGCAGCCGGCCCGCGCCAGGCAACGGCTTGCACGGCAGAGGCGATCGCGTGCGGGCCGTGCCGTTCCGTAGCTGATCGCCTGCACGAGGAGTGCCGTCGCGGCAACGCCGCCGACACCCCTGTTGGAGATAGCAATGCATAAGACTCTTGCCAAGACCCTCCTTGCCGCTGCCGCACTTGCCGCCGGGCTCAGCCAGACCGCCCACGCCGGTGCATATGCTGATGCGCTGATCGTTGCCGCGCCGGGACACAACGGCCAGCGCGACGCCTTTACCGATGGCGCGCACAGTCCGGCCACCGAGGCCACCATGCTGCCCGTGGTCGCGCATCAGGGCAGGACCGTGTGCGCGGTCCGTGTCTTTGATCCGTACCGGGACGGCATGCGCAAGCCTGACCCTTACACCGATGGCGCCCGCATCAGCTCGCGCGATGGCTTCACCGACGGCGCGCGCAGCGATGCGCTCGACAGCGGGGAATGCCTGTCCTGAGCCGGGCAGGGTAACGAGGCGGTTTGTCCGGGCCGCTCTTCGTTGTCCAGGCGCGGGAATATGCGCAATGACTCGGCCATCCCTCGACATGCCGTTGAAGAAACCGGCGGACAACGTGATCACCGGCTTGATGAAGGATGGCTCGATCGATGCGATGTACTCGAAGTTGTCTACGCAGCCGGTGCCGCCAAAAGAATTCAGCCTCGACTTCCCGCTGTCCGAAGACATGAGGGCACTTTTCAAGAACCCGAATGACAAGGCACTCGACTGGCCCTGATCCACGGTGCAAAGCGGAAGGCAATGCCTTCCGTTCATCCTGCCTGACCTGCACGTGCCGGCGACGCGCTCATCGTGGCAAGCAGCCTGACAAATACGAGCGCGGCCATGTTGGTGCTGGCATGCGGGCGTGCACAGTGCAACACGGCATCGATAGTGCCGCCGCGCCTGGACTTTGCCGGTTGCAACGGCCGGTATGTCACGCGTGCCGAGCGCATTTCCGCCGCCGAAGCGGGCACCAGCGCGGCGCCTAGCCCGGCCTCGACCAGAGCGAGTATCGTCGGGAGTACACTCTCCTGCTCGATGCGTGGCTGCACGCCGGCCGCATGATAGATCTTCTGGCTCAAGTCGCGAAAATAGGCTGAGCCGCCGGCGCTGAATCCAACCATCGGAAGGCCATCAAGCGCCGCTGCCGCCACTGCAGCGTCAGCGGCGAGCGGATGCCCGAGCGGCAACGCCAGCAACATCGGCTCACGATCGGCTTCGAACGCATCGAAATCCGTTTCCACCGGCGGTGTGGACAGGCGAAGCAGCGCCACGTCGAGTTTGCCGGCGCGCAAGGCATCCCACTGCTCGGCTGACGTTGCCTCCGTGAAATCGAATGCCACGGCAGGATAAGCACTGCGGTAGGCAGACAGTATGCGTGGCAAGAGGCGATACGCGGCGCTACTTGTAAATCCCAGCGAGATCCGTCCCGTCTCGCCGTGCGCTGCCCTGACCACTGCCTGCTCGGCGGCGTCCGCATCGGCCAGCAGCTGCCTTGCCCGGTCGAAGAGCACCCTGCCCGCCTCCGTCAACTGGACCGACCGCGTTGTTCGCACAAACAAGTCCGCACCAACGTTTGCTTCCAGTTGCCGGATCTGCTGGCTCAAAGGCGGCTGTGCCATATGGAGCCGCGCCGCGGCACGTCCGAAATGCAGTTCTTCGGCCACCACAACAAAGAGGCGCAGCGCGTGCAACGAGAGAGCCATTGATACATAAAAGTGAATGAATTATCTGGAATATTATATTGGATCTATCAAATAGACCAGCATAAGATTGCCTTCAACATCCCCTTCGAAGCCCCCGCTATTCTTGCCCAGAGGAACTCCAACATGAATCTCAAAGCCCTGTTCCGTACCCTGGCGAGAAGTATCGCCGCAGTGTGCTTCAGCGCCCTCCTGCCTTTGCCCGCCGTGGCACAACAATCGCCATACCCGGTCAAGCCGATCCATATGGTTGTGCCGTTCGGCGCTGGCAGCGTGACCGACACCCTGGCGCGCATCATTGCGACCCGGCTCAGTGAGGCCTGGGGCCAGCCTGTCGTGGTTGACAACCGGGCGGGCGCCGACGGCAACATTGGCACAGGCTATGTTGCCGCAGCGGAGCGCGACGGCTACACGCTGCTCTTTGGCGCGGCAAGCACCAACGCGATTAACGCCAGCCTCCACACCAACCTGAAGTTCGACCCCCAACGCGACTTCGTGCCTGTAGTCAATGTAGCTAGCGTGCCCAATGTGCTTGTGGTTCCCCCTAGCGTTCCTGCGCGCTCAGTCAAGGAACTCCTGGCACTGCTGCACAAGCAGCAATACAGCTATGCCTCGGGAGGCGCCGGTGGCAGCCAGCACCTGTCGGCCGAATTGTTCAAGTCCATGTCGAAGACCGATATCCTGCACGTGCCTTACAAGGGCGGTGCCCCTGCGCTGACCGATCTGCTCGCCGGGCGCGTGCAAATGATGTTCTGCAACCTCCCGCTATGCCTGCCGCATATCCGCTCCGGCAAGCTCATTGCCCTCGGCGTGACCTCGGCGCGGAAATCGCCGCTGCTGCCCAACGTTCCCACGATTTCCGAGTCGGGCCTGCCCGGCTACGTCGTGGAAGGCTGGTTCGGCATGTTTGCGCCAGCCGGTGTGCCCAAACAAGTGGTCAGCCGCATCAATGCGGAAGTTGTCCGCATCCTGAAGGATCCCAAGACACGCGAGCAACTGCTGGCCCAGGGCGCGGAGCCCGTCGGCGATTCGCCCGAAGCCTTTGCCGTCTTTGTCGGCAAGGAACATGATCGCTGGGCGGCTGTCATCCGCAATGCCGGCATCACTGTAAACTAGGAGCATCCAGCCCATGCGCGCACCCAATCGTCTCACCGCCCTTGAGGCGGCCGCCCGGATTGAGCGAGGCGACCTTACCGCCGAAATGCTGACGCGAGCCTGTCTCGATCGCATACAAGAGCGCGACGGCGCGGTGCATGCCTTCGTGGCGATCGATGCCGATCTGGCTCTCTCCCAGGCGCGTGCGGCGGATCGTCGCCCTGGTGGCCTGCTGCGCGGCATTCCTGTCGCCGTCAAGGACATCATCGATACCGTCGGCTACGACACGGCCTATGGCTCGGCAGCGATCTATGCCGGGCATCGTCCTCCAGCAGACGCCGGCTGCGTTGCGTCTGCGCACGAGGCCGGTGCCGTCATACTTGGGAAGGTTGCCACCAGCGAATTCGCCACGCAGACGCCGAGCGCAACGCGTAACCCCCTCGACCTGGAGCGCACGCCAGGCGGTTCTTCCAGCGGTTCCGCAGCCGCCGTCGCGGATTTCATGGTGCCCGTCGCGTTCGGTACGCAAACTACCGGGTCGATCACGCGCCCGGCGGCGTACTGCGGCGTTGTCGGCTACAAGCCGACTTTCGGCCTCATCAGTAGTGGGGGCGTGAAGACGCTCAGCCATACCCAGGACACGGTGGGCCTGCTGACCCGTACCGTCGCGGACGCCGCCTTCTTCTCCCTTGGCCTGGCGCAGACGCGCGTCGCCGAACAACTGGGGTTGAGGCCACGCATTGGCGTATGCCTGTCGAGTCAGTGGCAGCATGCCAGCCCCGAAACGCACGCCGCCCTCGACGCGATCGCCGCCCGCGCCGAGCGGGCCGGCGCAAGCGTGCTGCGCTGCAGGCTGCCACAGGAATTGGAAGCCTTGATCGATCTGCAGAGCAGCATGTTCGCCTACGAGGCCCGGCAGTCGCTCGCCCATGAGCGTACGCAACATCGCGAGCAACTCAGTGCGCGCCTGCAAACGCGCCTGGCCGGTGGGGAGACTGTGAGCGCAGAGGCCTACCTGCAAATACGAAGCCGTATGCATGTAGGTACGCGACAAGCCGACGCCATGTTCGGCGATTTCGACGCGCTGCTCTACCCCGCCGCGGACGGCGAAGCCGAACTAGGCCTGACGAACTCGGGCTCGCCACGTTTTGGCGCACTCTGGACAGCACTGCACCTGCCCACGATTGCATTGCGCATAGCTACTGGCCCCGCCGGGCTGCCAATTGGAGCCCAACTGATCGGACGCTATGCGGATGACGCACGCCTGCTCGCGGTTGCCAGCGTCCTAGCGCGCATTGCAGGCTATGATCAGTAAATGAAGGGAGTAGCGATAACACAGGCTTTTGCATACGGAAATCAAGCGCTTGACATGCCCGCCTCCCTGAAGGATTGCGCCCCGGCGCCCACTGCCGCAACTTGATCTCTACTTGGCGGTTGCTCTGCCCTGATCACTCCCACGGCATCCTCGATGTCAATCCTGGTGCCACATCGGCGGGGTATTTGCCGCATCGGCGCGAGGATGCGTGCGCCGACGTCAACGATCACCCCAACTTCCCAGCCACGTTCCGATTGACACGGGGAGTCATAGCAACTTGGAAAGGCTTCAGCCCTACCCTTGAGGGACGCCCGTGTATTCGTGCGACCCGGGCACTATCGCCACCCAGTCGCAAGGATGGCGGCGTGCTTGCCTCACGCTTCCGGAATCAAGAATTTATCGCGATTCTTGCCAAGCCAAGCTGGTGCACGGCCGCGCCCCGTCCAGGTGGCGCCAGTCTTTGGATCCTGGTATTTAGGTGGCAGCGAAGCCTTGATATTCTTGGTCGGCGCCGCGCCGGAAGCAGGGCGGCCGCGACGCCGTTTCGGAGCGATGTCCTCGGCGGTCAGCTCGTACTGCGCCATCAAGGCCTGAATCTGCTCGATAACACCGGCAACTTCTGTGGCACGCACCTCCACAAGTTGTGCTTCGATCTTTTCCTTCTCCGCCAGCAACTGCTTGTAAGTAGCCATCGCCCTTCTCCATTTATGTTGCGACCCCAGCATCGTACATTACTTCGGGAGTTGAAACGTGCCAGCTATCACATTTTGATTTCAGCACCGTTTCATAGCGGATTTTCTCCGCGCCAAAATGGGGAATAACGTTGACACAAGCGCGCTGCCGACAACAATTGACAGCGGAAATTGGCCGCTGCCGGTCGACATGTTCCCGTTCCAACCAGGCCTTCGGAGTTGCTACCGCAAGTAGACCCGAAGTTCTTGCCTTTGAATGGCTTTGAGAAAAGCATGGCCGTTAATAGTAATCAGAGCACGATGGCAGCCTGGCGAGAGTTGATCTCGTGTCGCGAATTTTCGTTCGAGCAAAGTATCGAAATCAGCAGGATCGAGTTCGACCGGATCGATAGCATCCTTGATGAGCATCAGCGTCGCCAGTTCATGCGGACTCAACATCAGTGTCTCCTAAACGTAGGCACTACGGTTGCTGCAGCGTGCTTCTTGGATGTACCGGGTGCGGTTGCCGATTGCCGGCGTGCTGTACTGTAATACTGATGGGCGCATTGACGGCTGATCGCGCAAGACCAGCGAGATGCCATGGTAGTACTGCTGTGGCAGAAAAATCAAGGAGCGCCAGTATTTTTCCCTGGCAGCCCCGGCTCGCGTCATCCGCAAGAGCTGCCAGTCGAGGAGCCGGCCAGGTTCAACGCAGCGCTGATGGAATAGGCGCGTCCCAACTGTGGGCAGTTCTTGGTATTAGCGAGTTGCATGCGGGGCGGCGTGATTTAATGGCTCCGATGCCTCGCGAAAGGATATTTCACGGGACGCGCCACTAACCAGCGCCCTCCGAGGTTATTTGGTATCCACTCGGTACATACAGTCGCCGACGGCATTGATTGCCGGCTCGCTGCGACCAAAGATGACCTTCCAGCAGCGAAACCTCCTCTATTGTCAATTTGAATTGAGTGAGGTGTCTGCAGTTGAGTTGGAGGGCTTGGAGGCAAAGGCAACAAAACGTGGGACTACATTCTCGCGGGGCGGGTAATGTCCAAAGCACGGTCGCCCCAGACGGTCAATGCTGCACTGGCACATTTCCAACGGGGGGACGTCATGATCTGCCACAGGCAGCGCAGAACCCGCCGCACCACACGGTCCTCAACTACACTTCGCTGTGTGTAGCCAGAACGCGATGTGAGGAAACGGTATGGATATGACAGAGGCGCTTGTACTGGCTGCGGTCATCGGTGCCGCGCTGCTCTCACTTCTTGTGGCCCTGCGAAACCGGTACAAGCTATGCGTCCAGGCCCATCTGCTACTCGACGATCTTGTGCTCACGCCCGTCCCCGGCCGTCAAGTTTCCCTTGTGGGACACCACAACGGCGTCGACGTTAGCGGAATCGTGCCTGCGGCAGATATCCTATACAAGATTGAATCTCACCCTCTAGAGTTGTCAGTCCACTCCCACGCCGACGGCCCTCTCGCTGCCAAGGTGACCGACTGGGACGCCCCGCACTTTACAGTGCAACTGTTTCGCGGCGACGAAGAAATCTGGCGCCGAGATGTTCTCCGGAACGAAGCGCTACGTATTCGCGACAACATCGAAAACTTACGCAAGTGGGCAGGTTCACGCAGGACAGGCGACAAGACGATTCACGACTTGGACCTTCTTCACATCTAGCACCGCCCCCGACCCCGACCTTTTCGGCTCTGCTTGCTACGGTTGTCGGCGCTACCCAGTCAAGAAGGATCATCAACTGGCCACTTGGGTCGGTGGTGCCGAAGCAGGCGAGCAGCGGAGGCAATACGCGACTGGGCCGCATCACAAAACGAGGGCAGCGAGTAATATCTGCGCGCGTTGCTGTTTCAGGACGCGCGCCCTGTAGTCATAGCTACCAGCCAATAGCACGGGAATTGCCGCGCACTGCTAAAGCCGCCACTGCCAACTGATCGGCGAAGGGGTTCCCGCCGCGGGCTATTTTGATTTGCTCTAGCGTGACCGCTCAAAAGTACTGGGCTTCGCCCTCTTCCATGTGGGTGCCATCCGCCCTCATTGCGAGTTGGGAGGCTTTGGCCGCGTGGGTTGCGGCCTGCTCGAGCAGGGGCGCGTGCGCCTTTGGGACAACGAGCATCGTCAAACCAAGTCCTTCCAGCGCGCGTAGTGCGTGCTCCAGATTCACCCCTTTGCCGTTCTCCAGCTTGGACAGCATGCCGACGGAAACGCCGCAATGCCTGGCCGCCTGGTCAATTGGCATCCCCTCGGCAACCCGCGTTGCCCGAATGCGATCACCCAGTTGGTCGATGGTTGCTCGGGTTCCCGCGCCATCTGTCGCAACACTCCGGGGGCTTCGTGCTGGCCAGGGGCA
>NZ_JFJV02000051.1:20717-70955 GCF_000611145.1 Cupriavidus sp. SK-3
TGCAGCGTGACCCAGTGGGACACGGACGATCTCGACGCGCTGGGCTTGCTCAAGGTCGACGTCCTGGCCCTGGGCATGCTGTCGGCGATCCGCCGCACGCTGGATCTCGTCTCCGAACAGCGCAGCGAGGTGTTCGAACTGCAGGACATTTTTTCCGAGGAAGAAAGGAAACAAGCCGGTCTATCATGGAAAGGAGCGCTGGCCGTTTCTCTCTCGGTTCCGGCATGAGTTGCTGGCGGCGTCTGCACACGTGGCAGCAGGCCGGAGTTTGGGACCGTCTGCACGAAGCGCTGTTGGCCAAACTGCGTGCGGCCGACCGCATCGATCGGTCCGTGTCGTCGTTCATTTCCTCTTCTGTTCGCGCCGTGGGGTCGGGTAAAAACAGGACCCAACCTCACCGATCGCACGCGACCCGGTTCAAAGCACTAACTCCTGACGGAAGCCCAGGGTATCCCAGCTTGCGCTGACGCTGACCGGCGCCAATCGAAACGACATTACCCACTGCTGCCGCTGATCGAATCGATTCCCCCGATTCGCAGCAAGCGCGGTCGCCCGCTCTCGCGCAGCTCCGTCGGGTGCGGTGGCCCTTACCAGGCTCCGTTTGCGCCGGATGGCTTGCCGCCGACTCGGGAGACGCGATGGCTCTGTCGCGGCCGGCGCGAATCACCACGTCTCTCCCATCGTCATTGCATGTGTTGCCCGCCGTTGATGGCAATATTGGACCCGGTCACGTAAGCGGCATCCTCCGAGCACAGATAGGCAACCAGGGCCGCCACTTCCTCCGGCTTGCCAAGGCGGCCAACCGGGATCTGCGGCAGGATCTTCGTTTCCATGATCTCCTGCGGCACGGCGGTGACCATTTTAGTCGCCAGGTAACCGGGGGAAATGGTGTTGACCGTCACACCCTTCCTGGCCACTTCCAGCGCCAGCGATTTGGTGAAGCCGTGCATGCCGGCCTTGGCGGCCGCGTAGTTGGTCTGACCGAAGGCGCCTTTGGAGCCGTTGATGGACGAGATGTTAATGATGCGTCCCCAGCCGCGCTCTACCATGCCATCGCACAATGGCTTCGTAACGTTGAATACCGAGTCAAGGTTGGTGCGGATCACGGCATCCCAATTCACCTTGTCCATCTTCCTGAACGCCATGTCGCGGGTGATGCCCGCATTGTTCACCAGGATATCGACACGACCTACGTCGGCCAGGATCTTGGCCATGGCAGTCTGGCACGAGTCGTAGTCGGCTACATCCACCGGGTAGGCGCGCAAATTGCGACCAGCAGCGTCCATTGCAGCTAGCCAGTCCTGCACGTTCGGATTTCCCGGCGAATGCGTCACGACCACGGCATAGCCCGCGTCATGAAGTTTGATGCTGATGGCTTCTCCCAGACCGCCCATTCCGCCCGTCACTACTGCCACTCGTTTCGTCATGCTTTCCCCTTTACTATTTGTGAAAATATCCTCGCTCCGACACTTCATGGACGTCTCGCGAGAAAGACTTAGGTGCGTTCAACGGTGAGGGCTACTGCCATCCCGCAGCGCATCCGTGGCAAATGGGAAGAGATCGCAACATCAGCCCTCTGGTATCCGGCGAGTTGCTCATGTGCGAAAAGCGACATTCAAGCCCCCCGCGTAGAGGAGAGACCCAGCATGGAAGTGACCAGATCCAGCCAAAACGCAGAGCCATTTGTGCGCCGCACCAATCGCGAAGCAAATTCTAGTGGTTACCCTCTAAATTTAGCGAAAAAATTTATACGGGCTTACCCTTATTGACGCAAACATGCTGACCATCGATTTTCGTTTAATTTAAACGACACACCAATAAAGTGGCTTGGAAATGCAAACAAAATATTAAAAATTTATGAATTCCTCGGAGCGAAGTGGTCAATCCCACACGTCAGCAAAAACTCACCGCCTGACAACCACACCCGGTCACCCCCGCACACCAGATTCGTACTATATGTCGACGGTATCGTTGCAGAGCTAATCGGTATTGGACGAAACGAGTTGAGCCTTATATGGTAGGTGCCCGTTGCCGACTTACACAATTAGAGCAACGCCATGCGCCCACGGCGCGCTGGGGTCGTCTTGCTGCTCCTGAAGGCGCCGGGAGTGTCGCTGTCCCACACATTTTATGAAATCAACGATGAACAAGCCTTGCATCATTTCTGTCGCGATCACGGGATCACTGCCGCGCAAGAAGGACAATCCGGCAGTGCCGATTACCGTGACCGAGCAAGTGGAGTCGACTCAGGCGGCATTCGAAGCTGGTGCGACGCTTGTTCATCTGCACGTACGCAACGATGACGAAACACCCACATCGAATCCCGATCGCTTCGCTCGAGTGCTGGAAGGCATACGCAAGCACGCGCCGGGCATGATCACCCAGGTGTCCACGGGTGGTCGCTCGGGGGCTGGTAAGGAAAGAGGCGCAATGCTGTCTCTGCGGCCTGACATGGCCTCGCTCGCAACCGGCTCGGTCAATTTTCCGACTCGGGTCTACGACAATCCGCCAGACCTGATTGATTGGCTCGCCGCCGAGATGAAGGCTTATGGCATCAAGCCCGAAGTCGAGGCTTTCGACCTATCGATGATTTTTCGAGCGGCAGCAATGCAGGCGGCTGGAGCAATAGTCGGTCCTTTGCATATCCAATTTGTCATGGGTATCAAGAACGCAATGCCTGTGGATTCCGAAGTGCTTGAATTCTACGTTCGCACACTCCAGCGCCTCTCTCCCGATGCAACCTGGACCGGTGCCGGCATCGGTCGTGATCAACTCACCATGGCTCGCTGGTCACTCGAACTCGGAGGGCACTGCCGCACCGGCCTTGAGGACAATGTGCGGATGGACAAGGCTACGCTCGCGCCGTCCAATGCGGCTCTTGTGTGCCAGGTTGCAGAGCTTTGCGGAGAATATGGCCGCTCTGTCGCGACCGTAGCCGAGGCTCGCGAGATCCTGAAGCTCCCCTCCCAATCGGTGTCCGCTTAGGCCTGCGGATTCAACCCGTGAATGCAACAGGTTGGTGAAATCGTTCTGCGGGTGTTTCGTTGCCTGCGAATACGGCGAAAGGTCGGTTCCCTTGGGGGAATACTGTCTCAATATCCCGTTCGTATTATCGAGACCCCAGACCACACTTCCCGCGAAGTCCTAGCGTGAGGTTGGCATGATCAGATTCCGTGTTACTTGAACACACGACACATTGTTTTAGCCATGTCGCGTCATGGCGAATTGACGCTCGCACGCCGGAAGTAATGCAGCTAACGAGGGAGATTGCCCAATCCGGAGTTGCGGAGCTAATGGGAGGAGCGCCAAAATCCCAAGCTAGCGCCTTGCTGCGAATTTTTGCGTGTAATCGCCAAGTCACGGCTGCCGCGGCGGCTCATTCCGATCTTCACCGGAGCGATCCAGCACTGTCCCCTGCATTGCCTGCCCGCCGCTGCTTACCCAACCAAGACGGGCGCCCTGTTGCCGTGCTGCATAGACCGCTGCGCCTTTGCCGCCCACTTTCAGTTGCTTGTAGAGGGCGCGCGCGTGGCTATTTACGGTCGGTACGGAAATGTTCAACTCGCGGCTGATCACCTTGAGTGGATGACCACGGGCAAGCAGCACAAGTACTTCGTATTGCCGCGGTGTGAGGCCAAGGATCTGCGCCTCTTCATAATCAAACCCGTCATGCAGGAGCGCCGGCGTCGATATGGAGGCCGCAGCGCCGTTGCCAGGCACGCCAGCGGGTAAGGCTGGAGGCACCTGCCGATACCCCCGGACGCCAACCTGATGGCCACGAGCGACAAGATGGAAGGAGGCTTCAAGGTCGGCCAGCGGAGCGAACTTCGATAGACAGCCCACAACCCCGTCCGACAGACCGCCGAGCGGCACTTCCAGGGGAACGATGTCAGACAAGAACAACACGCGCGAAGCTGCCCACGGCGTGCGCACCTTACCGAGCAAGTGCCACCCGACGTCCGGATCCGCCGACATACCTAATACGATCAGGTCTACACCACCGTTAGGCAAAGCCAGACCATCGATATCGGCGGCGTCGACAGGAGCGCGCCAAAGCGGGGCTAAGTGCATCTCGTTATACAGAAGCGCCAGCAGCCGACGACCCTTTGCGTGGAAATCGTGAAGGACACCAGCGCAAGCCTGCTCGACCTGCTGGACGAGGGTCGCATCGATGTGGCGATGTCGCAGCAACGTGAGGCAGCGGCCGGTCGTGGTGGCGCCTTGATGCCGGCATTGGCGAGTCCACGCTCCAGCGCCAGGCGCTTTCTCGGCGCCGGCCACGGCGGCGGCGCGTTCCTGATCGATCTCACGCAGTGCGCGGCGCTTAGTGGCGCTGGCTCGCTCCTGCGCCGCCGCGACCTACTCGCGGGTACGTTCCAGGCCCGTCGAGAATTGGGTACGCGACTCACCAAGCTGCCGTTCGAGCGCCTCGAGCTAGCATATTCCCCCCTCGTGACGCGCCTGCGCGGCAGCTTGGGCCTGGCGCTCGGCCTCAAACTCGCCTTGCAGCGTAGCGCGTGCTCGCTGGGCGGCGTCGAACTCGGCTTATACGGCGGCTTGGCTTTCTCCTGCTCGGCCACCACCACATCCATCGCGCGCGGGTCCGGTGTCGAACTCAGCACGCGTGGGAGCAGTCATGAACCCGGAAGTTGCAAAGGCATTGAAGCGCCTGCATTGCCCACTGGACTTGAGGCTGACCTGCGTGCGCTGGTAGGTCACCTATCCGCTGAGCCTGTGTCATCTCGAAGAAATGATGACCGAGCGCGTTAGCTCGATCGATCACTCGGCAGTGCACCGTTGGGCGCTCAAGTTGCTGCCGGGAGACCGCGCCAATTCGGGGGCAACGACGATGTTCGCTGTTGACAGGCTAATGAGCCACCTACAATGCGCGCGTGGTTTCCGATCTTCGACCGGCGACTTCCGTCCTTCAACTTCGAATTGCTCTGCGCGGCTTGAGCCCGCCAGTTTGGCGACGTGTGCTCATTCCCGAGCACATCACACCTAAGCAGCTACACGATGTCATCCAGGCGGTCATGGGCTGGACGGACGAACATCTGCACCAGTTCCTTATTGGTGGCCAGGGGCACGGCGAAGCCCGCGAGGGCGCTCTGCAATTTTCCACGATGGCTACTGCGCTGACGCTGGGCGCATTTGCTCTGCGCGAGTACGAGGGCATCGTCTTGCCGGCGACGAAAATATTTTGCGGAATTTTTGGCCTACTGCCCTACTCTGAAGCGACGGTAGACTTACTCATGTCCAACGGAGGGTGAAAAACTCGGCTTGGGTCGAGTGACATCGATTAGTCGCTCCGCCACCGCTTCGCAAGCGTAAGGCATTCCTTGCAAGAAACCTCGACATACATCTCCGCCTTTCGCACCTTTAAATTTGTACCGTCCATTCGCCGCGAACGAATGCAAAGAAAATCGCCAGCGCTACGCACCAGACGCCCATCGCGAAAGCCCTGTTTCAGCAAGATGTGAACATCGTTGGCCAAGCGCTGTCCCTCGTCGCTTTGCGTCCCGTGCAAAAGACTAGATTCACCGTCGATTGCACCGGGCACCCACCTGAAGGGAATCGCGAGGCTATCGTTAGACGCCTGCGCTCGAACGCGAAGGTCCTCTTCGCGCGCCCGTAGGCTGGCTTGCTCTGCCGCTTCTCTCGCCGCTTTCGCAGCACGGACCCGGTCTACATCATCCGCCCGTGCACACATGAACAATCCATTGATATCGCACCAGACTTCGACCAGGGTTCCCGACGCAAGTCCAATCGGTCCCCTTCGAACCCTTCCGCTTGCGGTACGACAACCGTAGACCTCGAGCTGTTTCCCATCCAGGTTCACATGGTTGCCTTCGACAGGAACGCGGACTCTGTGTCCCTCAATAAGCCACAGAGGGTCAACGCCCGCGGAAACAAGATGCAGTTGGTAGATGTCCATACCCAAGACAGCCCCAGCAGCAACGCCGGGTTAAGTGCTACTCATGGTTGGAAAGTGTAGACCAAACATTGAAAAAATTCTCGCGCGCTATTGACAGAAAAGAAACCCGCATCGCCGGGAAGCGATATGCGGGTGGTAGCAAGGACTACCCCGTCAGTCTACGCGAAGTTAAAATTATTTACATCAGATATAAGAAACATTTTCTTGCTATTTCTTGGCATTGCGGCCCGCCCCCCCCCGATACCGGCTTTCTCACACGTTGAATTGATGTCACGCAGCTTCGAGGTTAATCCTTGTCTCTGCCGATATCATCCGTTTGGCCTACTAGGCTGACACCAAATCGTCATGTGGATTGTGTCCAATGCGCGGTCGGCTTCTGCGAGGCACTCTTGGGGTTCATCGCCGCTGCTGGCCACCCTGCTCTCGGGCGTGCTGCCACTCATCGCCGCAAAAGAAAGAACGCCCTTCGCGAGACAGCGCCAAGCGAAACCGGGCAAAGCAATGTTGAAGGTCAATATGCATCAAATTCTCGTTCCTCCCATGACCACGAGCGACACACCGCCGCCGGGTACTCGCAGCCGGAGAAGGATCCGCTGGACTGATTTCACCAGCGTTCAGGCCCTTCGCCAGGATGCCGAAAAATCTGCGGCCAGTGGCTTAGGTTGGCATGAACAAAACAGGTACTGCCACCTCCCACCACCCTGCCGACTTGCTCCAGCAGGCCGCTATCCTAGACACGGCCGCTGACGTGCTGGCGCTGACCAACTGGACCTGAGTCAGTTCGCTGCCATCCTACAACGCGCCCCTTTCCGACCTCTCTTGTTTCCGCATCAGGCTTTTCTCGCTGGGTAGAGAAATGCGCGACCAGCACGACGTCGCGAGAATTAATCGCGCCTAATTCTTCTTTCGCAAATTAACATATGCGATACCAGCGGTGACTCCGCTACCAGCCGGGGCGGTCCTGTAGCAGGCTCCAGTGGTAAACCCTAGACCACCTTGGCTACAATGTGTTTCCTCGGATATGCTGGCGAACCGGATGACTGTGCTGCAATCGACGGAAAGAAGCTTAAGCTTCAGCAGCAAGTCCGGATTGGAAATTTGATATCTGCATGCGGTATGCATGCGTTGCTTCGAGGATGAAATGGCGACTGGCATTGTGAAGTGGTTCAACAACGAAAAGGGATTTGGATTCATTACGCCGGACGGCGGTGGCGCGGACTTGTTTGCCCACCACACGGAAATCCAGGGCACTGGATACCGGTCCCTTGATGAGGGCGCCAAGGTCGAATTCGACGCAAGGCAAGGCCCCAAAGGGTTGCAAGCCTCGCAGATTCGCAAGCTGTAGTCGCCGTTGCCGCTAGGCAGTCGAGATGGAAGAAAGGCCCTTCGCTGTCACGAGGGGCTTTTTTGTTTCCGGCAGCACTAGGCCGCTTCGGCGCATCCACACGAGTCGGCAGCCAGCTGCAATCAATACGCCAATCGGCGCCCCGCAAATAATCTCCGAACAATGTCGCAGCAGGCCCCACCCTCGACCGTCAAAGTCCGTACAAAACCCAATACTCAGGACTGGCCTTATTAATCACAATGAGTGTCTGGAGAAAACTGACCGCGACCTGAACGTTGTAGGCAACTGCCTTGACCACGACAGGCCTGGTGGAACGCTAACGAAATGGCACGCAAATTGCGTCAGCCGAATAAGAAAAGCCAGTCTCATCAGGGAGAATCATCGTGCAGACGATCATGGTTCTGTTGGTACTTGCGCTCGTCATGCGCGCCCTATATCTGCATCTGCACCTCGCGCGCGCAGAGTTGATTCGACGCGAAGAGAGAGGGATGCTCACCTATGAGGTCCGGCGGCGTGTTGGCATGGAGGCCCTTCCCTCACATGTTTCCGAGTATCCCGTCCCCAGAGAGGTGCGAATTCGCGTTCTCAGGTTCACCGTCATGGTGCTGTGGCGCGAGGAGTACCACATTGCGCTGCCCGTCGAGGCCTGCACACACCTTGGGGATATCTCCGCCGACGAAACTGATGAGCGCTTCCCCGCGTGGGTACAACACCGTCCGTTTTAGGCCGGGGACGTCTCATCGCAGGTGCCGTGTGCAGGTGAGCGGCGAAATGTCAGTCAGCAAAGGGACCCGCCAGACCGGACTGCTCAGATACGCTACACAAGCGATAAACTGCGCCGCACTCAATTCAGATGAATGCTCTCAGTCCGCTGACCTCAGTGCGGCATCTAGTTTGTCTACAACCTCGGCCCAATCGGCATCCTCTGGAATTTCTCCCCGTAGGGCTGCTTCCATTTCTCGACAGACGACCTCCCACTCCCGGGGCTTGACCGTCGCATGGATGCCTCGGTCAGCAACAATTTCGACGCTGCGGTCTGCCAGCAACAGATATATCAGGACACCATTGTTACGTTCCGTATCCCAGACGCGCAGCTGAGAGAATACTTCGACGGCACGCTCACGCGCTACGCGACTATCAGCACATGCTGGCTGGCATCGCGGAAGTGAAAGCGCGGCATGCGCGCCATGGGTGATTCGGCCATGAGCGGCGCCGTCGTTGCCCGCGTTGCGAGGATCGCGCCGGCTCCTCTGCACCGATTGCCAGTGCTGGTCAGTGGCTGGCGAGCGGGCCAACATGCGATGCATCGAGTTCTTTGCGTTCGCGATTCGCAACCCGCACACGCGCCGGGCCTACGCGAGGGTTGGCCGCTGGTCCTACTGCGGCCTTGATCTCGGTCAAGCAGCCCTGCGCATGGTGGCAGCATACTGCTATCAGTAGATGGCAGTCGAGGCTTTGTCCCATGGTCAAGAAATTCCCTCTCCACCCCAAGCATCCCGAGCGCGTTTGCTGGGGCTGTGACAAATACTGCGCCGTCCATGCGATGGGTTGTGGTAACGGATCGAGCCGCACGCAGCACCCAGCGGAATTGCTGGGCGACGACTGGTACTTGCATGGGGATTGGGACATCGACGCCAGCGAGACGACAGGGCCTACACAGGACAAAGACCAAAACTCGGGCTGATCCATTAGTCGGTCCGCTCTTGCGCGCCGGCTTCGCGTCAGTGCAGAGGATGATGGTCAGTCATCGCGAAAGTCATAGCGGTACTCGAATTCGGTGACCGAGCCGAGCGCATGGTTCAGCCGAACGCCCTTCTCCGAGCGCAGGCCTTCTGAGACGTCCTTATCGAGGGTCGGCCGGGATTCGCAAATATCTTAAGCTTCAGATATTTGCGAATCCGCCATCCCTCTTCTCCGGGTAGGGCATGCCGTGAGCGATGATGGTCGATTCCAGCGCCACGAGCGGGCGGCCGGCGGCCTGTGCAGCGGCCACAGGCGCGCTGAAGGCCAACCATGAGTGAGCCAGGTCGGTAATCATGTTGATGCTTTCGGCGGTGAGATTCGACGGCTTTCCTCGACCTCTATTCGTGCCCTGTCACGACCTTCTTCGTCGAGTGATAGCCGTGCCTGCTTGCGTCGACAACGGCGTGGCCGGCCGCTTTCGCACCGCGGCCAACCGCGTGCGCGGCATCGCGCGCAGCATGCCCGCTCTGCTTCGCTGCTGTCTTTATACCGCTCTTGAACGCATGGGCATCCGTCGCCAGGCTCGCATGCGCCAACGAGCTGAGGGCGGTGAGCACTATCGCAACGATCGAAGTTCTTGTCTTCATCATTCCAACTTCAGGTTGGTGCGCAAGGCAGGCAGTCGGCCTGTGGGTGGCGACGGTCCCTATGCCGCTGCGTCATCAGACTACTGATCACATACCTTGCGCGGGGATACATTCCATTTGCTTGTCTGGTGAAGCAACCCGACTTTTGTTTCACGTGTGTACATTTTAGCCGTGACCGGAACCGCGCATCCGAACCTGGCCTTCACATCGGTGTAACCGCTCGCCGTGCGCTGGGACACCTGGCTCTCTACCGCTGCCGCCGCCCCAAGATTGCGGGGCAGCGACCCGCATGGTCTTCCAATCGTCGCTTCTGCCCTTGGCTTGGCAACCTTCAATGACCCTAGCGTAAACCCCAGTGATAAAACAGGCACATTGACAGTTTGCTGACAGCCTTCCCCGCCTAGAATCTGCCCCCTGGTCAGCCGGATCGGCGGCAAATGCCCAAATCCAGCGCCGACGCGTCCGCAATGACGAGCAACACGGCCTCCCTGGCCCGGCGCAGTGGCCGGCCAGCGAAACGCTCACTTCACGACAGGAAAGCAAATGGAAAACGGTGCACGCGAACAGATCCCAGCCACGCTGATCCCCGGCGACGGGATCGGTCCCGAAGTGGTGGACGCCACCGTCAGGGTGCTGGATGCGCTTGGCGCCCCGTTTGCCTGGGATGTCCGGCGGGCGGGGATGGCCGGCGTCGAGTACAGCGGCGACCCCATGCCGGAAGACACGCTGGAGAGCATCCGCCGCACCGGCCTGGCCCTGAAAGGTCCGCTGACCACGCCGGTGGGCGGCGGTTTCCGCTCGGTCAATGTGCGCCTGCGCGAGGCGTTCAATCTATACGCCAACGTGCGCCCGGCCCGCACGCTGGTGCCGGGCCGCTTCGAGAATATCGACCTGGTGCTGGTGCGCGAGAACGTCGGCGGCTTCTATGTGGCGCACGACTATTACATTCCGGTCGGCGACGACCCGCATGCGGTGGCGGTGTCCACCGGCACCAACACGCGTGACGCCTGCCGGCGCATTGCCCGCTTTGCCTTCGAGTACGCCGTCAGGAACGGCCGAAAGAAGATTACGGTGGTGCACAAGGCCAATATCCTGAAGGCGCTGACCGGCATCTTCCTGGAAGCGGCTCGTGAAGTTGCCAGGGACTACGCCGGTCGCGTGGACATGGACGACATCATTGTCGACGCCTGCGCCATGCAGCTCGTGTTGAACCCGTGGCGGTTCGACATGCTGCTCTGTACCAACCTGTTCGGCGACATCCTGTCGGACCAGATCGCCGGCCTGGTTGGCGGGCTTGGCATGGCGCCGGGCGCCAACATCGGCGACCAGGCCGCGATCTTCGAGGCGGTGCACGGCTCGGCACCCGATATCGCCGGCAAGGGCATTGCCAACCCGATCTCGCTGATGCTGGCCGCCGGCCTGATGCTCGACCACGTGGGCCGCCAGGATCTGGCCACGCGGCTGCGCTCGGCCATCGAGCTGACGCTCAGCCAGGACCAGGTGAAAACCGGCGACCTCCACGGCACAGCCTCCACGCTGCAGTTTGCCGACGCGGTAGTGAAGCGCATCGTTTCGGCCAGTTGACCCGCGCCCGCGCGGTAGGCAGCGCTTGCTGCACCACGCGACAAGTCTTGCCGGCGCACGATACTGCCCCCCTCCACGGTCATTCCATATCCGGCACTCCCTGACGTGCCGGTGGGATCGGCCTCGGCCTTAACCTCGTGCGCCGGACGGACGCACACACCCGCCCCCATGCGCCCACGTGGCAGGGCGGAAAAGAGATACAGAAGAAAATGTTGACCCTGCTCGCCTATTCGATGGTGATTGTGTTCATGGCACTGATCATGACCAAGCGACTCTCCGCCATGGTGGCGCTGATCCTCGTTCCCATTGCGTTCGGTGCGATCGGCGGTTTCGGCCCGGAACTCGGCCCGATGATGCTGGACGGCGTCAAGAAGCTGGCGCCGACCGGCGTGATGCTGATGTTCGCCATCCTGTATTTCGGCGTGATGATCGATGCCGGCCTGTTCGATCCGGTGGTGCGCGTGATTCTGAGGGTAGTGGGCGGCGATCCGATCAAGATAATCATGGGCACCTTCGTGCTGGCCGTGCTGGTGTCGCTCGACGGCGACGGCTCGACCACCTATATGATCACCTGCGCCGCGATGCTCCCGCTCTACAAGCGGCTGGGCATCAGCCGGCTTGTGCTGGCCTGCGTGGTCATGATGGCGGGCGGGCTGATGAACATCCTGCCCTGGGGCGGCCCGACCGCGCGCGCCGCCAGTGCGCTGGGTGTGGACGTGGGCTCGCTCTTCGTGCCGATGATCCTGCCGATGATTGTCACCGGCATGTGGGGCCTGTTCGTGGCATTCCTGCTTGGCCGCCGCGAACGCAACCGACTCGGCACCATCGCCATGATGGCGGCCGGGGCCGGTCATGACGGCCATGCCGCGCCGGAGGTTGCCGCCGGCGACCCGCAGATCGCCAGGCCGAAGCTGCTGTGGTTCAACTTACTGCTGACCGTCGGCCTGATGGTGCTGCTGATTCTGGGCACCTTCCCGCTGCCCGCGCTGTTCATCGTCGCATCCGCCATCGCGCTGATGGTCAACTACCCTAGCCTGCAGGAACAGAAGGAGCGGATCGGCGCGCATGCAGCCAACGTCGTGCCGGTCGTCTCGCTGATCTTCGCCGCCGGTATCTTCGTCGGCATCCTGTCGGGCACCAAGATGGTCGACGCAATCGCCAACAGCGTTATTGGCGCGGTGCCCGACTGGATGGGCCCCTACATGGCCCTGGTAACCGGTGTGCTGAGCATTCCGTTCACGTTCTTTGTCTCGAACGACGCGTTCTACTTCGGCATCCTGCCGATACTGGCCAAGGCCGCCGCCGTCTATGGCATCGGGGCGGCGGAGATCGGACGCGCCTCGCTGATCGGGCAGCAGGTTCACCTGCTGAGCCCGCTGGTTGCGTCGACCTATTTGCTGGTCGGTCTGGCAGAAGTCGAGTTTGGCGATCACCAGCGCTATACGCTGCTCTGGGCGCTGTCGGCGGCGTTGGTCATGATGCTGGCAACCGTTGCTTTCGGCGTGATACCCATCATCGGCCAGGCGACTTGAGACAGACCTCGCATGCAATGCACCATCCGGACATTCGCTGCGCGGCTGACCTGAGCTAGATTGACGCTTGCCCGCACTCGTCCCAATCTAAAACTTGTGACGGATAACAAGCACGGCGCCGAACTGGTTCTCCGAGCCACTGACCATCCCAAAGGCGCTGCCCTGGATCGCCCCGGCGCCGCCCGCGGTCAGTCCCAGGGTTGAACCATCGTTGTTCTTGGCGTAGCCCACGTTCAGGTACGCATCGGTGCGCTTGGACAAAGTGTAGTCAGCCGCCACCCGTAGCCCCAGAAGCCTCTTCACGTCTCCTACTGCGACATCAATATACGATGGGCGCTGTGGCGCCCTTTACCTGTATCCTCGATCACGGCCTGGATCTGCCGCAACTCGAGGGTACGGCCCTGCCTGCAGGATGCGGGTGCGCAAGGATGGCAAGAGCGTCTCCAGCAGCTCCGCCGACCCCAGCTTCCATTCGCACAGTGTTGCACGTAGCAGGTTAAAGCCCAGGCGTGCGTAGCCCATCTCCTGCTAGTGGATCGGCAAGTGGTCCACAAAGGTGTTGACCTAGATGCTGGCAAGCGCAGAGCCCGCCCCCGTCCTGGATCTGACGCTGTGTACGCACGGCTGCGTGCAAATCCTTGTCCACTGCAACGACAGTAGCCCCTTGGGCCGCCATGCGGAACGCAATAGCGGCTCCATTGCCCGGCCCTTCAGTGGATGAGCCCGCACTGCGTTGATGGAGCGGGGTCATGACGGACCTCCTGGGAACAGGGAGTGGAATGCCCGGTCGGGCAGCTCCATGCTGCTCCCAGCCGCCGGCTCATCCCTTCCCTGGGCCCGGCACCAGCCAACCGTCCTGACCGAACGCAGGCACTGACCTCCGCTTCCCTCCCACTACCGCGTCAGCGGTTTAGTACAGTCGTCAATATCTGAAGCTAAAGATATTGACGAATCCCGGCCACCCCTCTTATCAGTTCTGGCGCCTGGTGGGCAATATGATCCGTGTGAACCTGCCGTCGCTGCGGAAAAGCTGTGCGCCTCGCCGGCATTGCAAGCGGGGCTGCCTGTAAAGCCGCGTCTGGCATCGCTCGTTCACGCTCCCGCGTTACTTGGGCATCCCTTCATACATGCTGGTGACGTCATCCATCACCTGAAGAATACGCTCGCTGGTCGTGGCGATGTTTCTCAACTGTTCCGCGCGACTGGCCCCGGTCTGATTGAGTGCCTCTTCAAAGACCAGCCACTGAGAGCCGGCAAGTTGCAGTTCGCGACGGATTGCCTCTGTGTTTTGCGGCGCCCCGGTGAGGAGTTCCTGCGCGGTTGCGAATTCCCTGGTAGCCGTGTCCAGATCCTGCGCCATTTGGGGGGAGGCAATGCCCCAGGCGCGGAACATGCTGATCTTGGCGATTCTCTGCGAAAGCATCCGCTGGCGGCCGGCAACGTTGATCAGCTTACCCATCGTGGTGCCGGAATGTTTCTCGAGCAGGATGGTTCCCTGTTGCGCAAGCTTCAGCACGTCCTCGCTCATTCTTGCGATTGCTTTCGCGCTATCGAGATTCGGATCGCCGCCGGACAGCAACTGCTTATAGGGAATCCATGTCTGCTCGAGCCTGGCGTAGATGTCCTTGATCTCCGGCGTGGGCGCGAACGCCTTCAGCTCCATGAGCTGCTTGTCAAAGAGCGCCACGGACTGTTCGAGGACCTTCTTCGAACGTTCGACTTCAACACCGAGGCCAGCCTGGCAGTAAGCCTTGGCCATGCGCTGAGACAGCATGCGCTGGCGGCCCGCCTTGTTGATCGCCGCGTTGATCGTTAGCGTTTCGGCCGAAGCAGTCCCGGCCAAGGCCAGCGCCAGGAAGCTGCAGGCAATCAAGCAGAAGGAACAGACGTAACGTTTCAAGGGCGTCTCCGCGTTAAACTTTGATTGGGCCTTTGGACGCATCGCTCGAGCCGACGACGTGTCGGATCAGTTGATCCATCTCCTTGATGATGTCCGCAAGCACCAGCGTGATCACCGCGAACTCCCTGCCGTACTCTCCCGCCCGTGCCGCCGAGATGCGCGCATTCATTGCGACGATGTTCGCTTGCATCGAAATACCGCTGAGGCGCTCGACGAGGTCGGTGTGGCGTTTGCGCACAGCGACCTCGCAACGGTGCATCTCCTCCTGGTAGGCCTGCGTGACGGTCTGCAGCAGTTCAAGCACTGGCGTGGCCTGCGCCACCAGCACGTCGAGGGATGGCACTCGCCGGCTGGTGTCGGCCAGTGGTGCGTCTATCGCTGTTCTGACCTGGGCGATGAATTCACGGATACGCGCGTCAGCGCGCGGACTACCAAAGTACAGTTGCTGCAAAGCGCCGGAGAATGCGCCGGGCAAACGCTCATTGCCCGTTACGAGATCCGAATGCGCCGACTCGAACATTGACAGGCACTTGCGTGCGATATCGAGCGCGGCAGTGTCCCCCCGCGAAGCGAGCAATATCTGGAGGACGATCCGTTGCGACAGCATGCGCTGCCTTCCGGAAAGGTTGATCAATCCGCCGATGGTTTCGGCGGACACTTCGGCCTCGGGTGACTGAGTAGAGAAAGCGTTCATGCCATGCCTTGCAGGTAGTGTCGACGCAGATGCGCACCGCGCTGACCGGCAAAGAAAAAGCGCCCCGAAGCGAGATGCCCGCAAACCGGTTGCCCGGTCCGTGATCATTTCGCTTCGGGGCGCCGTTGCCCGGGATGCTCCTTTTCGGAGCGTGTCATCGCGACTTGCCAGATTGTTTCAAGGCCGCCGTTGGCCTGTGTGTCGCCTATGCAATATCTATGCCATAGCTCACGGAAGTTGCACAGGCTGCGGGCGCAGGAAAATGGCACGGCGGGAACGACCCGCGCACCGATCCCGTGCCAAATGCCTCATCACGACGCGTGCGTTGGGGCATGGCCAACTGATCCAAGGTACGGGGGCGTACTTCATGAGTGCCTTGTCGTTGCTTATGGTCTGCTGTTATGTCACTTCTTACAAATACGCTCTTGCGACTAGATTTCCAACAAGTGTTACTCAACTGGTGGGCGCCCGACCAACTCCCCTGCCAGTTGCGCCCACTGGCGAGAAAATGACCCTCCCTGTACTTCGATGCGCCCACTTATCGCCGCGACGCCAGGTGGCTGAAAAGGATCCATAATTCAAAACAAGTATTCCTGAACTGAGGCACATGAGCCGATTAACGCAGGTGTTGCTTGAATATCACGAACGCAGCAAGCACCGTGTCAACCGCTACGCGCCCGGCCCCGGAGGGCTCGACTGGGCAACCCAGCCAGACCCGTTCCGGGTGTTTCAAGGCACACCGCGGATTGCTCTGCCATTGGTCGCGGACACCTTGGTCACACGCTACAACGATCTGCGCTGCGGCACTCTGCCTCCCGCGCAAAGATTCAGTATTCATACCCTGGCAATCCTGTTTGAACTTTCACTCGGCCTCTCAGCGTGCAAATCCTACGGTGCTCAGCGGTGGTCACTGCGCTGCAATCCTTCGAGCGGGAATCTGCATCCGACCGAGGGCTATCTTCTGTGTCCGACTCTGCCTGGCTTGTCTGGCGGGGTCTACCATTACCTGAGCCGCGACCATGTACTTGAACGTCGTGCTGAAGTGGACGATCCGCGATGGACGGAGGCGTTTTCGGGCGGCGGTATCCTGGTCGGCATAAGCTCGATCCACTGGCGCGAGGCGTGGAAATACGGAATGCGCGCCTGGCGCTACTGCCAGCATGACTGCGGCCATGCTATCGCTGCAGTGAGTTACGCAGCGGCAGCACTCGGCTGGCAAACGCGGCTGGTGGAGGCTGCCGCGGATGACGCGTTGGCCGCAGCGCTTGGACTGGACCGCCGCGAGGATTTTTGGGCGGCCGAACCAGAGGTGCCGGATGCCCTGCTTTGGATCGGAAATCCTGAAGCACAGCCGGACCCTAAGTGCCTGCGGACTGCTTTGAACAAGGCGCACTGGTACGGATACGCGAATCAACTGAGCGCGGGACATGAGAGTTGGCCAGACATCGATTCGATCCATCGCGCCACGCACAAGTCTCGTACTCGCGAGCCGAGTTCGCTAAACCCGGAGCCGCACCTGTGGGCCGGGACGCCCGCCGTTGATCTGAGCTTTGCCCGAATTGCTCGGCAGCGCCGCAGCGCGATGAATTTCGATGGTACGACGCGCATCACCACCGCGGCTTTTTTCGCCATGCTGGCATGCCTGTTGGTACGCAGCGACACGCCACCGTGGAATACGCTGATGTCTCCTGTCGCGGTGCATCCGGCGCTATTGGTGCACCGCGTGGACGATCTGGAGCCGGGCCTGTATGTGCTGGTGAGACATTCCGGGGCGCTGCCTAGCCTCAAGCAGGCTATGCGTCCGGAATGGCTGTGGCAAAAGATTGGACCGGACTATCTGCCTCTCTATTTTCTGCTGCCTTACGATTTACGCGCGGTGGCAAAGTTGATCTGTTGTCACCAGGACATCGCCGCCGATTCCTGCTTTGCGCTGGGAATGCTTGCAAATTTCGAAATCGCCCTGAAGCAACCGTGGCGTTATCGCCATCTTTTCTGGGAATGCGGCATCCTCGGCCAGGTGCTCTATCTTGAAGCCGAGGCCTCCGGAGCGCGCGCTACGGGAATTGGCTGTTTTTTTGATGATCAAATGCACGCCATGCTGGGAATCAAAGATCACGCCTGGCAAAGCTTGTATCACTTTACCGTCGGTGGCGCCATGCTCGATCAGCGCTTGTCTACATTTGCACCGTATGAGGTTTAGCCTTGACCCGAAAGTGCTACTTTCCGATTCGTGGGACAGGAACCTTGGCAAACTGAAAGTATCGCCGTCCAGACAGCGAGCACGGTGGTATCTCTCTGCCGCGACTTGCTCGGGAGTCGGCCACACCTCACCCTGCCGGTGGCGCCATGGGAGGCGGCGCTGGGGCCGGTGGTGCCCATCCATTTGCCTGGGTGCGCATTCCCCCCGGCGCGCAGCGCGGCAATGGGCTACGCGTGCGCGGCAAGGGCATCCCCGCGAATCCACCGGGTGATCTGCTGCTGGACCTCCAAGTGGTGTTGCCGCAGGCAAACACCCCTAAAGCGCGGGAGCTTTATGAAACCATGGCCCGGGAATTGGCCTTTAAGCCGCGCCCGGATAGGAGAGCCTGATCCAAGCTTGATGACGACATTCTGATCGGCAGCTTGATGGAAGATGCATCCTTCGGGCACGCTCCAACCACTGAGTTCGGCTGCCTTCCGGGCTAATATCCCTATCTGCCAAGTGGCCGGCTTTTCTACCCCCCGTTCCTCATGGCCTGGCATCTCTCATTCCAACTTATCGAATGCGCCGGCTCCCAGATCTTTGCTGAAGTGCTCCACCCAATCTGTCTCGTAACCGATAGGGTATTCCCGCGTAACTCGAGTTGATCGTCTGGTTATGGCGACATAGCCCTGCAGACCAAAGTTCTCGTCGCCCTTTGGGTCCGTCGTATCGGTTTCGGCAAGCTCGAAATCATCTTCTGCCAGACCGTTATGCTGCAAGGCAGCAAGAAATGCCCGTTGTTCGTCCGGCTCAATCAGTTTCATTGTTGGCTCCTTGTGCGTCCAACGCAGACGTGGTGGCGTCCCTCCTGATGGTGAGTGGCGGACGAGCCTCAGATTGATCGGCACCGCTCCATCTTCCAGAGGGGGCGCGCTCAGGCGCGTTCCCGTGGCCTCAGATGGGTACGCAGCGCCTGGAAGCATCATGGTTGCGGACTGTGGGGTTAAGAAGTGACCACGCCTTCATCGTAGACCTATTTGCTGGCCTCTGGCAGCAAGTGATCTATCATCAACACAATAGCACTACCCTTAAGGGAGACAAATACCGGAGCGGCGAAATGGACGGCATTGATTCAGAAAGCACCTTCAGAGGCTTTCCCTTGACCCAGGAGCACAAGCGTAGTGAATCCCAGGCGGCGCGCGAATCGTGCCGAGATTTATTCAGACATTTCCGGCCGCGAGGACATGTTATTCGACACCCAGAATGACATCGATTGCGGCTCTCCCGGCCAATTCTGCGATCAGATGCGCCCACCGACGTGAAAACGGCCCGCCGTGTAATTTGATGCGCTCGCCAATCGCTGCAACACCGGGTGGTCGAAACGGACCGCTGATACTAAACCATGCATCGAACATGTCCTCGGATGTATTCACCAGCTCCACGTGAATCTCGAACCCACGATATTTGGTAATGCGCTCCATGACTATCTCCTGGTGCTTGGAAGGATCCTGGCAGCACGCTGCGGCACCGGACGCGTTGAGTGTGGTCGGAATTGGCAAGGGTCAAGCGCATCGAAGCGATGTCTGACGGTCGACGATTTCGCCTGATCGGGGTGGGAGGATGGGGTCTTCCGCAGATTGTCGCACCGGACGCGGAACCTGGGGGCGAGGTGGTGTCCTCCTATGTACGACAAGGTTGGAGTATGCGCCTAGGTTTGCACTTTCATCATGAATTTCGCTGAAAACTACCCGGTTGGTAGCGGCACCCGAGGCGGAGCACGAACCAACGGATAGGAAAAGCATGATGGTCGACCGAGGTGAATCTTCCTTCAACAGGGGCTTATCGTGACACGCCATTGGTCAGAAGATCCGTACTGGGCTAACGGCCTCGATCGTTATCATTGCGCCCGGGCGAGCGGTGCAAAGCAGATAGTGATCAACCTCGACCCTATTGAAGAAATGCTCTTCGATGGAGATCGCCCGGCGTATCGCGCGCTCGACGCCATGGCTTCAGTCCGCGAACTCGAGGGATATGACCGCTTCCGCGGGGCTCCGCGTGTCGTTTTGGCTTTGCTACAGAAACAGAGTGAGCAAAGCGCGGGCGTAGAGGAATAGGAAAATCGAATGGACCACGTCATCTTGACCCCTGCAATAGTGGCTGATCTTGTGAGCGACTGTCTCGGAACAGTGAAGGTTCTCGGAATCGTTGGTCGGTGCCGAACGGGAAAGACCTTGTCGTTGAAGCAGTGGACGGAAGAAACACGTGCTCAAGATGGCCTGCGAGTAGCGTATGCCGACAACCACACCCTCTTGGTGAGTGAGAAGGTTGAGGTCGATTTTGGCGGCCAGGTGCGGGGTGCTGCGATAGGTCACTATCCTATGTTCGATCTTAACGGCGCCGACGTTGTGATCGTGGATGAGCCTCTACAGAACCGGGAGCTTGTGGAGCGACTGTTCGCACACGTCGATCCCAACGGAGGGGCCTTTATGCTCATCGTCTTGGCATTGCTAATCATATAGCCGGCCTGGGCCTCGCCCTGGGAAGCGGTGAGGTTAGAGTCATGGTGGGACAAGCACTTTGACCCGACGGCCTCTTGACCCGCTTCCGAGCAACTTGGCGCTCCCCTTGCGGATATCCTCATTTCCGTTGCATTTCGGCTGGGTCTCGAGCGCTTCCAGCATCGGCGGATGTGCGGCCGGGTCACCGCATGTGATCTCGGCAATCACCACTGCCGATATACACTACCGCCTTCAAACGCTTCAGGAATGCGGCCGTTACGATCTCCGGCAGCGAGAAGTGCCCCATCGGGCCTTGCGACGTCAGCCTGCTACCAATTCAAATGCACGTTCCGCTCACCCACACGCAATGTGGTGTGTTTATCTACACCGTTATAGGTTGCCACGACTTGATAAGTTGCCCTCGGTGCTTTGATGAGGCAGCGCGGCCCACTCGAACGGAAGGATGCAACTTCGACTCCGTTGCGCGAAAGGGTGATTGCAACATCGGATAGATACTCACCGCGCGCGCCCTCAGTGAATAGCAGTCCCATATCAAAATCCTTCGACTCCGACTTGAGTGCCTGCTGCTCGTCCTCACCAACGCCTCCGCAAACGTAGCTGACTGGGCCTATGGTCTGGCGCGCAAGATCGGCTGCATGTGCGCTAGGGCCCGCTAACACAAGAAGCGCGCCGGCCATAAGCGCACAGAGCCTGCCCTGCCATGGCGTCGAACTGCACATAGGGTATATGGGGCGCCATATATGACGAGTTGCTTGCATGGAATGTCTCCAACTAACTCCATACTAATGAGATATATTCAAATTGAAATTGTTCCGCATTATTTCCAATGAATACGATGTGATTCAAGTGCTTTATTTCCGAGAAGGAAATATATTTCGAAATGTGTCTATCGTATTTTCTGCAAATAGGTCCATTGCAGATTTTTATGAGTATCGATTGCATCACCGCATCCTTAGAAATCGAGTGATGTTGTTTTCAAAAATATATGAGTGACTCTATCATTGCCTGAGAAGGCAATCAAGCAACGCTAATTCATGAGGTCAATTAACTTATTGGTTAATTCATCACTGCATCCTTCAGGTGGTTTCTCAATACCAGTGCACATATCACACAGAGCACTCAGGCCTTGCCCACCATACAAAGAGGCACTACCAAGAAAATTAGCAATTTCTCCGTAGACTAGTTGCGTTACAAAATGTAATAGGTATTACGATTTATGCGGAATGTTATGCCATAAAGCGCGTGACAAGCTTCTCATTCTTTCCATGCTTTGTAGGAATTACACCGACACCTATTATTCCATTGTCGTCCTATGCTTGATTAGCAAGAATCATGAGAACTGACCTGACGAGACCGGCTTTCTTACTCCTCAATGCATAAATTTCGTACCATACTCGTTCTCGGCAACAACGACGAGAAGAATAATTTTCGTGCCTCCGGAAAGTACTCAAGGTGTCGCTCCTGGCGACGCGAGAGACTTGCCGCGTCGACGCCGTCGTGTCCAATTCACCCGTGGTGCGAGAGGGCCAAATGAACCACTAGGCCTAGAGCATCCTGATTTCGAGTGCAGGAGTTCGCGACCTGCCCTCCTTCAGCGCCCGTGTCTACACGACAGCGAGCGCTTTTTTTGGGTGGTGACGCGTAGGATGTCGGATGGTCCTCTATAGCGGACCTTCGAAAGCGGACCTGCGCGGCCAGCCTATCGAGAAACGCAACGCGGCACTACGAGTGCAGCCACTGCAAGGCGATCCTGCTGCCCAACCTCGGCGACTGCTGCGTGTTCTGCTCATTCGGCTCGGTCAAGTGCCCGCCAATCCAGCAACAGCGCGGGTGCTGTGGATAGAGCTTAGCGGATGATTCTTACCGTTCTGTGTGTTGTCCAATCGCGCGGTGGCCGATATTGAGTTACCGCCGGGCGCGCCCTAACCTCGTTCCCCAGCTCCGTCGGCCCCCGTCGCGCACCCCTTCCCCAGTGGGGGTACAGATATTGATGCGACGCATCATAATCAGCGGCGGCAACAGATTGGACCCCCTTGTTGCTGTTCCAAGGTGTAGGCACCATCTCCCCGTGCCTACACCCTTTCTTCCTCCTAAGGTGCCTACCTCTAGCGCACCACGTTACCGTCGCCGCGCCGGCGCCTCGTTCTCGAGATCCGCCAGCCGCTTCCCCCGCTTCGCCGTGCGCTCACTGGCAATCTGCCGGACCCTGTATGCCGCGCGCTACTCGATGTCCGCCAGCGCTGCCCGCACCTTCGCTAGCTGTCTGGTTTGGCTATTTCCCGACCTGCATACCATCGACCACTGATTGCACGCCATCTACTGCTCGGACTGCATTCAGGGCGGTCAGCTTCTCCGAGTCAGTTTGTACTCTGCCATCGAGGTACACAACGCCGTTCTAAGTTCGCACGCGAATCCCATTGGGCCTGAGCCCCTTCGCGGCGAGGAGTTCAGCTTTCACTTTCATCGTGATAGCGCTGTCGCTGAGTTTCGCCGAGGAGTCGGCAGACGGTGCAGATTTCACGATACCGGCGGAGTCATCCTTTGGCACGGTGCGATTGCTTGGTGCCTCGGGAAGACCAGGCATGCCAGGCGCACTGTTCATGAGAGGAGCAGCATCCATTGCAGCCAGTAGTCTGCCCTCATCCCCCCAGACAACTGCATTGCCCGAAGCAGCAAGCAATCCAACAACACTAGCAAGCCACCTCTTTTGGATTGATTTCATCAATGTCTCCTGCTGGTACTTCTGTGGGTCACAGCGCATGGCGAAGCCACGTCGCGGCCCCGCGCGCACGATACAAAGAGGACAAGCAAGAAGAGGACCGAGTTCCGCGGCGGTCTGGCGACGTTACATCCAGACACAGGCATTACGATTGGTGCACGAGCACATACCATAAGAGGGTGAAGCGACCTAACGCTACTTCCGAGGCGCTCAGGAACCGCGGACTTCACTTCCCTTTGTCATACGCAGTAAGGAAATGTATCCTGCGTTGCGAGGTTGGACACGGCGATAGAAAGTTGACTTTTCAACGGCGCAGCCGCTGGCTGCATGACCTTCAGCAATCCTATCCCCTTCGCAGGAGACGAAGATGCTCAGTCCTCATGAAATCGCCGCCTTGATGCTTCTCGATAGCGCAAACGGAAACCTCGAATTGGACCCCGCCGACCTAAAAAGCCTCGTGCGTCGGCAGCTCGTACGACTGGAACGACTGACACACGGTCGTAGCCAAGTTCGTCTCACCAACCACGGGCGCAACTTCCTGGACACAGTCGCCAAGAGGCGCTGAGCGGCGGCCTACATAGGCCATACCTCGACCACCTTGCGATGCCTAGCCGCACGCCAGCAGCCAAGCTGCTGCACCACGAATTCTGCGTAGACGGTTCCCTCGCTTTGGTTGAAATTAATCTTGCTCAAGTCGGTGATGGTCGCGTTGTCTGCGGCGCGGGTGGCTTGGGCAGAAGTGGTAACGATCACCGAAGCGGGACACCCACACAGCGTGTTCATCTCGTCGCCCGTGCAAGGGCGCCTTCGGGCTGCTGTCCGAGGCTCTGGGTCGCACGCCGAAGTACCAGGCGCTCAACGAGCTGACGCTGCGCTGCGTCTGGCTGATATGCGCGGCATGGAAAGATGACCCGATCGAACTGGTCGTGTTCGAGGACGTGCCGCGGCTGGCCACGCGCGGTCGGCATCTGCTCGACCAGATTAACCAGATCCTGCGCCACTATGGCCACGCGGTGAACGAAACGACGCACGACTGCGGCGAGATCGGCGGGCGGGCTCAGAGCCGCTAGCGCTTCCTGTTGGTGGCCCGGCAAATGGAAAAGGTCCCAGCCTTCCTGTGCGAACCTGAGTTGCGGCGCCTGCTAGCCGTCGGATCCGTGCTGGGGGCGTTGTCACGTTGGCGCAAATGGGCCGCAATAGGATGAGGGGGTGATCCGCCGCTTCATGCGCCAGACGGATTTTGGGCGAGTACGGTGAATTCGCGCCATGCCGAGAAGCGGGCGGTGAGATGTTTTCGGTAGAGCGAAGCGCGCAGCAAGTGCCGCTTGAGGGCGAAGTGCTGGCGGATCGGTCCGAAGCTCGAGAGGAAAGCCTGCGTGCGTTTGGGGTCGCGGAAGCCACGCATTCGACGCTAACGCTCTCGTGTGGGCTGGTGGCTGTTCTCGGCGCGATTGTTCACGCGGGCGCTGGCCTTCACGAAGACATGTTTGATGCCGGCCAACTCCGGGATGTTGGCCTTTGCAGCGGGGTAGCTGCGCAGCTGGTCGGTGACGATCTTGCGCGGCGCCGGGCAAGAACGTAGCACGCGCAGGAAGAAGCGCTTGGCCGCAGCCTTGTCGCGCCGCTTCTGCAGTAGGATGTCGAGTTCAGTGCCATACTCATCGACAGCGCGCCACAGCAGCCAAGGCTCGCCGCGCACCGTCACGAACATCTCGTCGAGATGCCACGTACTGCCTGGCTTGCGCCGTGCGGCTTTCACACGATGCGCGAACCCCGCGCCGAATTTATCGCACCAGCGGCGGATCGTCTCGTAGCTGACGATGACGCCGCGCTCGAACAGCAACTCGCGCAGAGGCTCGGCTGGAAGCGGAAATACCAGCGCACCGCCAGACTGATGACGGCTGCGGGGAAGCGGTGACCGTCATAGAGCGATTTTGGTGTCTTCATTGCACCACCGTAGCCCCACTGTCACCCGCCGACAACGCTACGCCCGCGGTTTAGGCCGCGTCCTACTTTCCTCTGGCGTTCGGCAACGTGACAATGCCATGCCAGGTGCTTCCCGGTTTGCGACGCTCGGTTTTCACCAGGTGAGCAAAGGGGCCCAGAATTTGTCGCGCCAGCAACGGATGGTCTTATAGCTTACGACCACGCCGCGCTCGAACGGCAATTCCTCGATGTCGCGCAGGCTCAGATTGAATCGGAGGTACCAGCGCACCGCGCTGCTGATGACCACGGCGGGAAAGCGATGCCCGTGATAGAGCGAGCTTGTCTTCTTCATGGCGCCGTCTTACGCGACAGATCTGGCAACCTGACAATGCTCCGGCGGCCCATCCGACTATAGGCGCGATCTTGCCCTCGGGCACGCCGTCATCGCGCACACGATCTTGCAGGCCCGCTGACGCTATCGCCTTCTCCGGTGGTCAGCAAGGCATGCAGCATGCGAGCCAGCAGGACCTTCGTATCCGGCTCTAAGAGGTATTCGGGGCGCATCAGCGCCATCGCGCGCGGCAGTGCCAGGATAGCGTGAAACACCATGAAGCGCGCCTTGGCGCGATTGCGCGCCAGCACCTCGTCGGGGAAACGTTCCATCAATGCGTCCGTCGCCATGGACGTCCAGTACTGGTCCGGCTTCACCAGATCCAGTCGCACCAGTTCATCGTATTGCGATGACTTGACGAACATTTCTCGGTCGAGCTGCACCCACCTGTGCAGCATCGGAATCCCAATATCGAGCAACAACATGATGCCATCCAACAGCTTCGTCGATGGCGGCAGCTCTTGAATCTCTTCCACCAGCCGCCTCCGCGCCTTGGCACGAAAGTCATCGAAAATGGCGACGACCAGCGATTCCATCGTCGGGAAGTACTCGTAGATGGAACTGACGGCCACGCCGGCGCGCACGGACAGCCGCTCCAGCGACAGCGCATCGCGCCCTTCCTTTTCCAGGATCTCCCATCCCGCCTTCTTCAGCGCATCCACGAGTATGACCGAGCGTTCCTGGCGCGGACGCTTGCGCGGCCTGGCTGGCACTGCGACCTGCAGCATCTCTGCGGGGTTGGGATTTCTGCGGAATGTCATGGCGGGCGCGCGAAGAAGTGGAAGAGACGGGGTGCGGACGCCCGATATGACCGAGGCAAGCTGTTCAGCTTGCCTGCAAATTGCTTGCCGAATCCCCTCCCTTTCCGGACGTAATCGGCAACGCAATCCGTATCCGCCACCGGCCTGCCGCGAAAACAGAGCCTCTCCGCGCGGATAAACAATTTTTCTTTTAAATCAATAAGTTAAAACAAGAAATCGAGCACCGGAATCCGGAGAGGAAATCGACTTTCGCGCTCATATACTGACCTGCCGGCAAACCGCGAGCGTCTTTTCCGAACGGATGGCCTCGCCCCCTTTCCCTTGTCGGATCCCTATTTCGGTTAGCGAGTTATGTCCATGTCCACTGCGGAAATGTCCCTAGAAAAGAAAGCCGACCTGCTGCTGAACGACCCCGCGGCTCTTGCCAACCATAGCTGCGAGGCGTGGCAACACCTGCCTCGGGAGGAAGTCGATGCCATCCAGCTTGCGGCGCTCAGGCGCCGCTTCGCCTTGCTGCGCGATAGCGTGCCGGTGCTGAAGAAGCTCGCCGACGCCGAGTGCGTGACGCAGATCGATCAGCTCAACGACGCCGTGCCGTTGTTGTTCGAGCACACCGTCTTCAAATCCTATCCGCCCTCCCTGCTCGAAAAAAAGAGATTCGGCCAGATCAATAAGTGGCTGGGCAAGCTGGTCACGCCGGATATCGCCGAGCGTATCGCCGCCGCTGACGTGAGCGGCTGCCAGGGGCTCGACGAATGGTTCGCCGCCATGGACCGGGCCGTGCCGGAACTGCGGATAAGCCACACTTCCGGCACCTCCGGCACCGTCTCCTTCCTTCCAAACAGCGTGCGCGAGTGGGAAAAGGCAGCCGCCATCCGCAAGCTGTTCGTGTGGAAACAGGAAGGGGCCGATATGCCGGACCCGAACCTGCATACCGTCTACCCCTATTTCCACAAGGGCTACCTGAGCCACGTACGCGCCAACGAGTTCATGATCCGCGCGCTGCTGCCGGGCGAGCGGAATTTCCACCCCGCGTACCCAGCCACGCTTTCCAGCGACATGCTCCACCTCGGCGCGAAGATCCGCGCCGCCCATGCCAGGGGCACGCTTGACCGCCTTGAGATCAGCCCGGACCTGCTGCAAAAGAAGAAGGCATTCGACAAGTTACAGGCGGAGACGCCACAGCATCTCGCCGCATTCTTCGAGGAAGCGGCGACGAAGCTGCGCGGCAAGCGCGTCTATATCGGCGCGACCTGGAACCTGCTTCACGGCATGGCCAAGGCCGGTCTCGAGCGTGGACTGGAGGGCATGTTCCATCCGGACTCCTTCATTACCACCACCGGCGGGGCCAAGGGCGTGGTGCAGCCGGAGGGCTGGCGGGAAGACGTGCTGCGCTTCACGGGCGTCAGCCACCTGAACGAGACCTACGCCATGTCGGAACTGGTCAGCGGCTCGAATCCGCGCTGCGAGCACGGCAATTTCCACTTCACGCATACCGTGATCCCGTTCGTACTGGATCCGGAAACCAGCAAGCCTCTGCCGCGCGAAGGCCGTGTGACGGGCCGCGCCGCCTTCTATGATCTGGGCGCGGATATCCACTGGGGCGGCTTCATCACCGGCGACGAGGTCACCGTGGAATGGGACAAGCCCTGCGCCTGCGGCCGCCCGAGCCGCTACGTGGCCGGCGGCGTGCAGCGCTACAGCGAGAAGAACGGCGGCGACGACAAGATCACCTGCGCCGCCACCGAAAACTCGCACCGCGAGGCCATGGACTTCCTGAACACCATCGAGCAATAACGAGTACCGAGAACGAGAGCCCAAACATGTCCCAACCCAAGCCCCTTCCCATCGCGCCGATGGTCATCCGCGGCACTGTCATCACCGACAATCTCGTCGAAGTCGGCGGCCGCGGCGGCGACCTGACATTCCTGACGCCGGATGCCCGCAAGTATCTCGACAAGCTGCCGCTCGGCAACCCGGCCCGCCTTGCCGACCTGTACAAATTGAGCTTCAACGATATCCTCGACTACGCCGAAGCACTCGGTGAGCGCCTGGATCTCGCCACCAACCCGCACCTGCAGGAAGCCTGCGCGCTCTCCTACCACACCGCGCCGGTGACCCCAACCATGGTCAAGGGCACCTACATGGGCCTGCGCAACATGCTGTCGCGCGAGGCGATCACAGAAGCGGTGGAAAGCACGGTCGGCATCAGGTTCCTGGAAGGCTGGGTGCAGCAGAAGTTGATCGATGGCACCGAACTGGAAGTTCGCTGCTTTGGCGCGCGCGCGCTGCATATTGTCGCGGGCAACGCTCCCAGCCTGTCGCTGCTCACCATCATCCGCAACATGGTGCTGCGCAGCGACGCGATCATCAAGGCGCCGTCCAACGACCCGTTCACCGCGCTGGCCATCGCCCGCACCATGATCGATATGGCGCCCGACCATCCGTTGACGTGCCACCTGAGCGTGGCCTATTGGAAAGGCGGCGACAAGGCGTTCGAGGAGCGCCTGTACCAGCCGCAGAACCTGGAGAAGATCGTGGCCTGGGGCGGCTACGCTTCGATGAAGCACGTGACCCAGTATATCCAGCCGGGTCTGGAACTGATCTCGCTGGATCCGAAGCGCAGCGCCAGCATCATCGGGCGTGACACCTTCGCCAGCGAAGACACCATGCGCGAAGCCGCGCTGCGGTTGGCCAGCGACATTGGCGCGCTGAACCAGAAGGGCTGCGTCTGCGCCCGTGTGGTCTACGTGCAAAGCGGCACCGACGAGGAAGGCCTGCGCAAACTGAATGCCTTCGGTCGCCATGTCTACGACGCCATGCTCGGCCTGCCCAACACGCTCTCGACCGCGCCCAAGCGGTACGACCAGAAGCTGAAGGCCGAGGTGGACGCCCTGCGGCTCGATGACGAGTGGTACCAGGTCATCGGCGGCAAGGACGGAGAAGGCGCGATCATCTGTTCGCAGATTCCGGAGCCGGTTTCCTTTGCCACCCTGCTCGACGACCGCACCGCCAATCTCGTGCCGGTCGATTCGCTCGACGAAGTGATGGCGGCAGTGGATGCGTACACGCAGACCGTCGGCATCTACCCGGAGAGCATCAAGGATGAGTTGAAGGACAAGCTGCCTCTGTACGGCGCGCAGCGCATCGTATCCCTTGGCTACGCGGCCGCGATGAAGTGGGCCGCACCACAGGACGCCATCGAGCCGCTGCGCCGCATGGGCAAGTGGATCTCCAACCAGATCGCCTCGCCCGAGACGTCGCCGGCGCCGTGGATGCGTCCGAACATCGAGGCTTAAGCGCATGTCCTGATCCGGCCGGCCTCTCTTTCGGCCGGATCTTTCCCATTCTCCCATCCCGACCCCACCACTATGACCACCTGCAAAGCCTACGGCGCCGGCGAGGCGCACGCCGAACTCACCCCGATGGACATCGAGCGTCGCGTGCTGCGTGCCGACGACGTCGCCATCGCCATCGACTACTGCGGCATCTGCCACTCGGACGCACATGCCGTCGACAACGACTGGGGCAGCACCGTTTATCCCTGCGTGCCCGGCCACGAGATCGTCGGCCACGTCACCGCCGTGGGGCCGCAAGTCCGCCAATACAAGGTGGGTGACCGGGTCGCCGTCGGCTGCATGGTCGACAGCTGCCAGGACTGCCCGTCGTGCGACGATGGTCACGAACAAAATTGCAGCAAGGGCCTGACCGCCACCTACAACGGCAAGGATCGCCATACCGGCGACATCACCTACGGCGGATATTCGGAAAGTATCGTCGTGCGCGAGAAATTCGTGCTGCGCGTGCCCGACGCCCTCGACATGAGATTTGCCGGCCCGCTGCTGTGCGCCGGCATCACCGTCTGGACCCCGCTGCGCCGCCACGGCGTGGGCAAGGGCTCGAAGGTGGCGGTGGTTGGCCTTGGCGGCCTGGGGCACATGGCGGTCAAGCTGGCCGTGGCACTGGGCGCGGAGGTCACGGTGATCACCACCTCCGCCAGCAAGGCCGATGACGCCCGCGCACTCGGCGCCACCGATGTCCTGCTGTCGAAGGATCCCAAGGCCGTGCAGGCGGCGGCCAACCGCTTCGACTTCATCCTCGACACCATCCCGGCGAAGCACAACGTCAATCCCTACCTGATGCTGCTGGGGCGCGACGGCGTGCTGGTGCTGGTGGGCGCGCTGGAGCCGCTGGAGCCGATCCACGGCGCGCTGCTGGTGATGAACAACCGCTCGATCTCGGGCTCGCTGATCGGCGGCCTGCCGGCCACGCAGGAACTGCTGGATTTCTGCGCCAGGCACAATGTGCTGCCGAACTGCGAGATGGTCGACGTGCGCGAGATCAACACGGCCTTCCGGCGCATGCAGGCCAACGATGTGAAGTACCGCTTCGTGATCGACATGGCATCGCTGCGCGATGTCGCTGTCGGGTAGGCCCGGACGCGCCGCTCCCCGGCATGAAGCCAGCGCGGCGCCCCAAGGGCGCCGCGCTGGCTTTCAGGGCACTCCGGCCCGATTGCTCACGACACGTGGCGATCCTTGCCTTGCCAATACTTGTCGCGTACCTGCCGACGCAAGACCTTGCCGACCACGCTGACGGGCAGCCCATCGACAAACGTGATCGACTTGGGCCCCTTGAATCGGCCTAGCCGCTCCTTGACGAACGCGATCAGGTCTTGCTCGCTGACTTCCGCGCCCTGGCGCAGTTGCACCTCGGCGTGGACCGCCTCGCCCCATTCGTCGTGCGGCACCCCGACAGCGGCCGACATCGACACCGCCGGGTGCGCGTTGAGCGCCGCTTCCACCTCGATCGCGTAGACGTTGAAACCGCCGGTGATGATCATGTCCTTCTTGCGGTCTACCAGGTAGACAAAGCCTTCCTCGTCGATATAGCCGAGGTCGCCCGACTTCCAGAAGCCGTCCTCGAACTCGGCCGCCGTCGCCTCCGGGTTCTTGTAGTAGCCCGAGATCACGCCGCGGCTGCGCGCCCAGATCTCACCGACGGTGCCCGCGGCGGCATCGTTGCCGTCGTTGTCGACGATCCTCACCTCGACGTGCGGTTGCAGGCGGCCGGCAGACCCCAGCTGCTTCTCGGTCGCGCCCAGGTGGTCGCTCTTGCCGAGGATGCCGACGGACTGAAGGCTTTCGGTCGCGCCATAGTACTGGACGAAGACGTTGCCGAACCGCTGCTGCGCCCGCCGGAGCTTGGCCGGACTCATCGGCGCACCGCCATAGGCAACGGTCTGCAGCGACGACAGGTCGTAGCTTGTCGCCTCTGGCATGTCGAGCAGCCGGTAAATCAACGTAGGCAACAACAGCGTCATCGTGATCTTCTCGGCTTCGATATTCCGGCACATCAGTGCCAGGTCCGGCAGGTTCTGCGTCACGGTGCAGGCGCCGCGGAACAGCGTCGCCAGGACCCCGAAGCCGGAACCGTGGCTGATCGGCGCCATATGCAGCATGCGGGTGTCGGGCAGCTGGACCTGTTCGGCCTCCATGAACATCGTGTCGCGGCAGGCCAGCCAGTTGTCCATGGTGTACTGGGCGCATTTGCCGGCGCCCGTGGTGCCGCCCGTGAACCGATAGACGAGGGTGTCCTTGTTCGCGTCGTTCTCGACGCCAGGATCGTGATCGCCCACGCCTTCCACCAGGTCCCAGAAATAGAGGAGACCGTCGCGTGGCTCCGCCGGCGGGTCCATGCACACCACCGTGGCGCCCAGGTCTCGCAGCATGCCGTAGTAGCGGTCCAGCAACGCGGTTTCGATGAACACCACCTTGGGACGAACGTATTCGGCCTGGCGGCGGTGCTCGTCGAACGCATCGCGGAAGTTCGTATAGGCCGCCGCCGCGTCGCCCTTGAGCGCCGTCCAGAAATGCAGCAGCGACATATTGTCGTTCTCGAGCACGCACAGATAGATATCGCCGCGGCGCAGCTGCAGGCGCTCGCGCATCATGTTCACGATGCGGTTGGTCACGGCATGGAACTCGCGGTAGGTGTAGCGGCGGTTGCGTTCGATATTGACCAGCGCCTCCCTGTCACCGAAGCGCAGTGCCAGGTTGGCGAACAGGCGGGCAAAATTCGTCTTCATCGTCTGTCTCCTTTTCTTCTCAGTCCGCACCGTAAGCAAAGCGCTTCGATGCGGATCGGGCATTCCAGTGCACAAAGGGAACCCCGACCTCAGGCCAGGATTCCCTTGCTCGGGACAACGCGTCAGGCTCTTCCTGGTCAGGCGGCCTTGGCGTGCTGCATCATGGTGGTGACGAACGCATGCACCTGTTGGTTGGCGTCGTCGCGATGGGCCGAGTTGCTCCAGTCGTTGATTTGCGCGAAGTGGGCCGCCACGGCATCCGGCGACAGTTCCTTGCGCGGGATGTACACCGGGGTGGTCTCCTGCAGCCGGATGGCCGAGAACACGCCACCGCTGGCACCAAGGATAACCTTGTTGGGCGCTTCCTCGCTCACCAGATAGAGCGCACCCGGCGTCACCTGCTCAGGGCCGGTCGCCTTGAGAATGTCTTCAGGCAGCACATCTTCGGTCATGCGCGTGGCCGCCATCGGTGCCAGCGTGTTGACGCGGATGTCGTTCTTCTTGCCTTCGGTCACCAGCATGTTCATCAGGCCGACCACGGCCATCTTGGCCGCGCCGTAGTTGGTCTGGCCGAAGTTGCCGAACAGGCCGGCCGCCGACGTGGTCATCAGCACGCGGCCATAGTTCTGCTCGCGCATCGTCTCCCACACGGCCTTGGTGCAATAGACCGAGCCCATCAGGTGCACGTCGACCACGGCGCGGAAATCGGCCATCTCCATCTTGGAGAAGGTCTTGTCGCGCAGGATGCCGGCGTTGTTGATCAGGATGTCGATGCGGCCGAACTCGGCCTTGGCCTGCTCGACCATGGCGGTGGCCTGCTCGAAGTCGGCAACGTTGGCGCCGTTGGCAATGGCCTGGCCGCCCGCCTTGCGGATCTCGTCGACCACGGCCAGCGCGGCGTCGGAGGAGCCGCCCTTGCCGTCGCGGCTGCCGCCGAAGTCGTTGATCACGACCTTGGCGCCGAGGCGGGCCAGTTCCAGCGCGTGCACGCGGCCCAGGCCGTTGCCGGCACCCGTCACAATGGCCACACGGCCGTCAAAGCGAATTGTCATGGTGTTACTCCAAAGTACTGGATGATGAAAAGCCTGCGTGATCGGTAGTCCGGCCACGCAAGCCGGTTGCTCAATACGGCAATAAGACCGGACCGGGGCTGGCGAAGAGGCCAGCGTTCCCGATAGCCTGACTGCCACGTTACGTTGCTGGCGTCCGCGCCTTCACCTCCCCTTGTGGACGGGCGGGCCAGGCGTCGTGTCAGAACAGCCGTTCAGCGCCTGGATAGAGCGGCGCTTCCTTGGCGAAGAAGCGCCGCACGGCCTCGGCGTTGTAGCTGCTGGCTGCGCACAATCCTTGCACCGCGGTTTCCAGCTGGACCAAAGCATGCCGGTCCGTCTCGAACGTGCGGTTCATGATCCCCTTGGCCATCCCGAGCACGTGCGTCGGGGCATTGTCGAAGCGCCGGGCATACTCGATGGCTGTCTCGCACAGACGATCGGCCGGCACCACGGCCTGCACCAGGCCAATCTCCAGCGCCTCGTCGGCCAGGATCTCGCGTGCGGAAAACACGATCTCCTTGGCGCGCACCAGCCCGACCAGCCGGGGCAGGATGTACATCAGCCCGAGATCCGGCGCAAAGCCGATGCGTGGGAAGTTGGACACCAGCCGAGCCTTGTCGCTGGCGATGATGAAATCCGCCCCCAGCGCAAGCGACAGCCCCGCGCCGACGGCAAAGCCGTCGATTGCGGAGATCACCGGCTTCTCCAGGTCCATCAGTTCCGCATGCCAGCGGTGGGCGCCGAGCAGCGCGTCGCGCACGAGGAATGGCATCTCGCCCTCTTCCCCGCCGCCGTTGAGGTCGGCGCCGGAACAGAAGTGCCCCCCTGCGCCCGTCAGCACCACGGAACGGACGTCCCGGTCTTCCCGCGCCCTACGGATGGCGGCGGCCAACAGTTGCTTGGACTCCTCGTCGAGCGCGTTCCTGCGCTGGGGACGGTTCAGGGTAATGACAGCGGTCTTGCCCTCCTTCTCGAACAGGACCTTGTTGTTGTCCGTCATGTCTCTCTCCTTTCGCGGGCATGTCCCGCGTGTTGTATCGGCGATCGTGCTCAGGCGGCGTTGCACCAGTCCTTGAGCACGGATGCCGTATGCTCGCCACGCTGTGGAACCTTCCCGACTCGTCCTGCCGGCGTGCCGGAGAAGCGAGGCGCCGGGTTGGCCTGCAGGACGCCATCGATCTCGGTGTACACGCCACGGGCGACCATGTGCGGATGCGCTGAGGCCTCGTCGGGATTCAGCACCGGGGCGAAGCAGGCATCGGTGCCCTCCAGCAGCGCGCACCACTCATCGCGTGTCTTGGTGCCGAACAAGGCAGCAAAGCGCTGATGCTGTTGCGGCCACAGCGTCTTGTCGTGCTGCGTGGCGAACGCCGGGTCGCCGGCCAGGCCGAGCCTTTCCAGCAACAGCTTGTGAAAGCGAGGCTCGGCCGAGGCGATCGTGACGAAGTTGCCGTCGGCGCAGCGATAGGTGCGATACCAGTGAGGACCATCGAGCAGGCTGCTACCCCGTTGATTGGCGAACACGCCGGCCGATTTCAGGCCCAGGATCAGGTTCATCATGTGCGCGCTGCCATCCACGATGGCCGCGTCGATGACCTGGCCCTTGCCGGTCGTGCGCGCGCTCATGATGCCGGCCAGCAGGCCCACCATCAGGTACATGGTGCCGCCACCGATGTCGCCCACGAGGCTGGGCGGCGACATGGGCGCCTCGCCGGGCTGGCCGGACCACCACAGGGCGCCCGACAGCGCCACGTAGTTCAGGTCATGGCCCGCGGCCTGCGCCAGCGGCCCGTCCTGTCCCCAGCCGGTCATGCGGCCGTACACCAGTTTCGGATTGCGCGCCAGGCAGACGTCCGGGGCCAGCCCGAGCCGCTCCATCACGCCGGGGCGCATCCCTTCGATCATCGCGTCGCACTGCTCCACCAGACGCAGCACGGTTTCGACACCTTCGGCCGTCTTGAGGTCGACGGCAACCGAGCGCTTGCCGCGATTCTGGATCGCGTGCCTGCCGACATCGAGGTCTTCCGGGCCCGGCTGCAAGCGGTCGACCAGGACGACGTCGGCGCCGAGGTCGGCCAGCATCATGCCGGTGACCGGGGTCGGGCCAAGGCCGGCGATTTCCAGAATGCGCAGGCCCTTGAGCGGACCGCTTTCATTTGAGGCCATTTTCTCTCCAGAGCACAGGGTAGCGGCTGTTAAAGCCGGAACATCATCTTCGCGACGATGCTGCGCTGCACCTCGCTTGTGCCGCCGTAGATAGTCGCGGCACGACGCAGGAACATGTCGTTGGCAATGCCGCGTGCCATGGCCTGCAGCGGATACGGCTGCACCGGCGCCGGTTCATGCACATGCGCATACGCCACCGCGCCGTAGTCGCCCAGCGCCTCCACCTGAGCTTCCGTGATGCGCTGCTGCAGGTCCGTTGCACGCAGCTTGAGCATCGAGCCCAACACGTGCGAAGCCGGATTGTGCGTCATCTCCAGCCTGGCGACGCGCTGCACCATCATGCCGATCGCCCGCAGTTCGGCATCCAGCCGCGCCAGCTTCAACGCGAACTCCGGCCGGTCGATCAACTTGCCTCCGCCAGCAGGAAGCGTCGTCGCGAGCCGCCGCAGTTCGCGCATGTAGCGCATGAGATCCGGCAAGTCCGCGGTCGTCGCATGCTCGTTATTGAGCAGGAACTTGGTGATGTTCCAGCCGGCGCCCTCCTCGCCGACCAGGTTCATCACCGGGACGCGCACGTTGTCGAAGAAGGTCTCGTTCAGGTGGTGCGCGTCGTCGATGCTGCGGATCGGACGCACGGTGATGCCGGGCGTCTTCATGTCGACCAGCAGGAAGCTGATCCCGGCCTGCTTCTTGCCCGTCGTGTCGGTCCTTACCAGCAGGAAGATCCAGTCGGCCTGGTGCGCGTAGCTGGTCCAGATCTTCTGGCCGTTGACGATATAGTGGTCACCGTCGCGGATGGCACGGGTCTTGAGAGAGGCCAGGTCGGAGCCCGAGCCAGGCTCGGAAAAGCCCTGGCACCAGAGCCGCTCGCCATCGAGGGCTGCCCGCAGGTGCTCGGCCTTCTGAGCCGGCGTGGCGAACGCGTTCAGCACCGGACCGAGCATCTTCTGCACGAAGCCGTCCTGCGTGGGCGCGCCGGCCGCCGTGCATTCGTCGTCGAACGCCAGCATCTGCTCCACCGACCAGCCCGTGCCCTCGTGCGCCAAGGGCCAGTAAGGCGCGCCCCAGCCATGCGCCCGCAGTAGCTTCTGCCAGCGCAGGATCTGCTCACGCGGCGAGCGCGTGCAGCGCGGCAGCCCTTTCAGGTCTGCAGGCACCTTGTCCCGCAGGAACTGGCGGACTTCCTGGCGAAACGCCTCCAGTCCCGGATCAACTTGAAAGTCCATGCACGTCTCCGTCAGTCCTTCCGGTACATGGTGACGACCGCTGCGCCGCCGATGCCGACGTTGTGCTGCAGGGCCACGCGCGCGTTCTCCACCTGGCGCTTGTCCGCCTGGCCGCGCAGTTGCTGGACCAATTCCGTGCACTGGGCAAGGCCGGTGGCGCCGATCGGGTGCCCTTTGCACAGCAGGCCACCCGACGGGTTGACCACGTACTTGCCGCCGTAGGTGTTGTCGCCATCGTCGACGAACTTCGCGGCGCCGCCTTCCGGGCACAGGCCGAGCGCTTCGTAGGTGAGCAGTTCGTTCTGCGCGAAGCAATCGTGCAGTTCGACCACGTTCACGTCTTCGGCGCCGATGCCGGCCATCTCATACACCTTGTTGGCCGCCGCACGCGACATGCCAAAGCCGGCGAGGTGGCGCAGGTCACCCGAATTGAATGTCTCGGCACCGTCGGTGGTGAGCGCCTGGCCGGCGATCCAAACACGCGTGTCGAGGCCATGCTTCTTCGCGTAGGCTTCGCTGCACAGCACCGCAGCGGCCGCGCCGCAGGTCGGCGGGCATGCCATCGAACGCGTCATGACGCCGGGCCACATCACTTTCTCGGCCATCACTTCCTCAGGGGTGACCACCGTGCGGAACACCGCCATCGGGTTGTTGAAGGCATGGCGGCTGGCCTTGGCGCGGATCTTGGCGAAGGTCTCCACCGGCGTGCCGAAACGCTTCATATGGTCCAGGCCAGCGGCGCCAAACAGTTGCAGGGCAGGCGCCACGCCGTCCGGCACCACGCTCTCGCACGCACGGTTGAACAGTTCCAGCGGGGCGGGCCGGTCGGTGTAGATCGTACCCAGCGCGCCCGGGTTCATCTGCTCGAAGCCAAAAGCCAGCACGATGTCGGCCATGCCGCTGGCGATGGCCTGGTTCGCCAGGAACAGGGCGGTCGACCCGCTGGCGCAATTGTTGTGGACGTTGATGACGGGGATGCCGGTCATGCCGATGTCATACAGCACGCGCTGGCCGCCGGTGGAATCGCCAAAGATGTAGCTCGCATAGGCCTGCTGGACCGACTCATAGCCCACGCCTGCGTCCGCCAGCGCCAGCCGCACGGCCTGCGCCCCCATCACGGTGTACGGATCGCTCTGGCCAGGCTTCTTGAACGGAATCATGCCCACGCCGGCAACGACGACTTTCTGCGTCATGTCTTTCTCCTTGAGTGTTTTGCAATGAATAGATACAGGCGGAAATCGGTGGATTCCCGTCAGAACAGGCGTTGGGTGCCCGGAAAGAGCGGTGCTTCCTTCGAAAAGAAACGCCGCACCGCCTCGGCGTTGTACTGGCTGGCCGCGCACAGGCCCTGCACGGCGGCTTCGAGCTGGAGCAACGCATGCCGGTCGGTCTCGAAGGTCCGGTTCATGATGCGTTTGGCCATGCCCAGCACGTGGGTCGGAGCCTTCTCGAAACGTTGCGCGAATTCGATAGCGGCGTCGCGCAGGCGGTCGGCCGGCACCACGGCCTCGGCCAGGCCGATAGCCACGGCTTCTTCGCCCTGGATTTCGCGCGCGGAGAAGACGATCTCCTTGGCGCGCACCAGGCCGACCCGGCGCGGCAGCACGTACATCAGCGACAGGTCGGGAACAAAGCCGACACGAGCGAAGCTCGACACAAAACGCGCCCGGTCGCTGGCGATGATGAAATCCGCCGCCAGCGCCACCGAAAGGCCGGCCCCGGTCGCAAAGCCGTCGACGGCGGAGATCACCGGCTTCTCCAGGTCGGTCAGCTCGGTGAACCAGCCGTGGTGGTCCAGCAGCAGGTCGCGCACGTAGAACCCGCGCTCGGCGTCCGCGCCGCCGTCGCCCAGGTCCGCCCCCGCGCAGAAGTTCCCGCCGGCGCCGGTCAACACGACCGCGCTCACCGACCGGTCTTCCCTGACTGCGCTGACGATGTCCGCCATCGCCGCCTTGATGGAATCGTCGAGCGCATTCCTCCTGTGCGGCCGATTCAGCGTAATGACGGCCGTTCCACCGACCTTCTCCAGTAGCACCGTGTTGTCAGACATGCAGATTCCCCTCTCCAGCAAAGCGTCCTGATTTGCGCTTGCCGGGTCATCTTAGGGAGGGGTACGGCACGTCCGCCCCTCCCTTTTTTGCCGTCGGTGGCAGGGAGGGATGGAAAGGCAGGCAGAATAAAAGTGCATCATGCAAAACATTCATGAGATTCAGCGCCGACCATGCGCCACAAACGCGCCCCCCGCCGTTCAGAGAGGGGACGTACCGAAGACGCACTGGCTATCGTCCTCCGGACACAGTGGCACACACCCATCAACATGGAGGAGACACCATGAATTTCAGCGACTACCAGCACATCAGCTTCGCCCGGCGCGGCAAGGTGCTCGAAATCACCCTCAACCGTTCGGAGCAGCTCAACGCCTTCAACGGCGGCCTGCACGCAGAGATGGCCCGGGTCTTCATCGATGCCAACAACGATCCCGAATCGGAAGTCATCGTCCTGACCGGCGCCGGCCGCGCCTTTTCCGCCGGCGGCGACCTCGAGGCCGTGAAGGCTGGCTTCGACGATCCGGCTGCGTTCCGGGTGACGGCACGCGAAGGCAAGCAAATCGTCTTCGCCCAGCTCGATTGCGAGAAGCCGATCATCGCCAAGGTGAACGGCCCGGCCATCGGCCTGGGCTGCAGCATTGCCCTGTTCTGCGACGTGATTTTCGCCGCCGACACCGCGAAGTTCGCCGATCCGCACGTGAATGTGGGCCTGGTGGCAGGCGACGGCGGCGCCATCATCTGGCCGCAACTGATCGGCTATGCCCGGGCCAAGGAGTACTTGCTGACCGGCGACGCGCTGACGGCAACGGAGGCGGCGCGCATCGGCCTCATCAACCATGCAGTGCCGGCCGCGGAACTCGACGAACGCGTCAACCAGTTCGCGGACCGCCTGGCCGCCGGGGCCGCGCAAGCCATCCGCTGGACCAAGGTATCCGTCAACGTCGGCCTCAAGCAGCTCGCCCACTCCATCATGGATACCTGCATGTCGTACGAATGGCTGGCCAGCAAGTCGGACGACCACCGCGAGGCGGTCAATGCCATGCTGGCCAAGCGCAAGCCGGCGTTCACCGGCCAATGAGCGGAGCGACGCAATGGGGAACACCATGAAAAACGGCGCCAGCCAAAGCCCGCCCATGGACTTCAGCGGCAAGCGGGTCCTGGTGACCGGCGGCGCCAGCGGGATCGGCGCGGCCATCGCGGAATTCTTTGCTGAGCACGGCGCCCTTGTCTGCTCCTCCGACCTGAATCCCGCCGCCGATGTGCCCGGGCGCAAGATGCTTCGCGGCGATGTGTCGTCGGAAGCGGATGTGCTCCGCATCACGGCCGAGGCTGCCGCGCACATGGGAGGGATCGACATCCTGGTCAATAACGCCGGGATCCTCGAGCCCGCCAGTCGCACCGTGAAACAACAAACGGCAACGTGGCAGCGGACCATCGACGTCAACCTCACCGGCACCTGGCTGATGTGCAGGGCGGTCGGCGCGCACATGCTCGAGCGGGGCGGCGGGGCCATCGTCAACATCGCCTCGATCTATGGCCTCGGGGGCGGGCCTGGCATTGCCGCCTACACCGCCTCCAAGGCCGGCACGATCATGCTGACGCGCTCGCTGGCCTGCGAATGGGCGCAGAAGGGCATCCGCGTCAACGGCGTCGCACCGGCCATCATCCGCACGCCCCCGCTCGATGCCATGACGAGCGCTGGCCGGCTCGATGTCACCTCGCTGGAGCGCCGCACGCCGATGGGGCGGCTGGGGTATCCCGTCGAAGTGGCGAAGGCGGTCGCGTTTCTCGCCTCGGAATGGGCTTCGTACGTGACCGGCGCCACGCTGCCGGTTGACGGCGGGTGGACTGCGTTCGGCGCGGACGGCGACGCCTCCAGGGGATAAGCCCCAGCGAACGGCTCAGGCCTGTCTTGCGTCCTGAGCCGTTCGTTGCGGGCCCTTCACGTCGTCAGGCCTCCGTCGACGACGTAGTGCGCGCCAGTGACGAATGACGCCTTCTCCGAACTGAGCCACAGCACCAGTTCGGCCACCTCCTCCGCCTCGGCGGGCCGGCGCAGTGCGGAGGCCGCGACCAGCGCACCCGAGCTTCCAGGCGCGGAGCCCGCGGCGATCTCGTCCGCCATTGCGGTCCGGATATAGCCCGGACAGATCGCATTGATCCGGATCCCATACTTGCCGTACTCCCTGGCGGCGGAACGGGTCAGGCCAATTACCCCGTGCTTGGAAGCAGAATACGCGGCGCTGTACGGCGCGCCCTTCAGCCCGGCGACCGATGCGGTATTGACGATGACGCCACCGCCCGCCTTCATGGCCCGCAGCTCGTGCACCATGCAGTGGAACACGCCGGTCAGGTTGACGCCGATGACCGCCTGCCAGTTCTCCAGCCCCTGATCCTCGGTCCGGGCGATGCGGCCTGAGATGCCCGCATTGTTGAAGGCGATGTCGAGCCCGCCGAAGGTCCGGAGTGCCGTCTCGACCATCGCCGCACAGTCTTCCTCCCGGCTCACATCCACGCGCTGGAAGATCGCCTGACCGCCCGCCTTGCCGATCTCGGCCATGACCTCCCGGCCCGCCGCCTCCGCCCGGTCCGCGACGACGACATGCGCGCCAGCAGCGGCAAGCCGCAACGCGGCCGCACGGCCGATCCCGGCCGCGCCCCCGGTCACGACGGCAACCTTGCCTTGTAAATCAGACATAGGACAATCCCAAATAGAAACTGCCCTCCCCCCGCGACAAGCCACGCGACAGAAGGGCAGCACACAAGAACAACCGTTACACGGATTCTGGCCGCAACGCGCCATCCGCGGCACGCCGGGCCGCGGCACCCTTGATCATGAGCGCCACGGAGGAGACCAGTACGAACCCCATCACCACGGTAAAGACCGTAGCAAGGCTGAAGCCATCGCGCAGCATCAGCGCACCGGCCATCGGGCCGGCGATGCCGCCGAACCGGCCGACGCCATGCATCCACGCGATCCCCGTAGAACGGCCGCTGGCCGGATAGAATGCCGCTGCCACCGCGCCCATCGACATCAGTGCGCCGCTCAGGCCGATGCCGCCAAGGAACACACACGTGGCCACCCAGGCCAGGTCGCCTTTCTGCTGCCCGACCAGCCACATGCCGAGCCCGCCCAGCACGAAGGCGCCGGCAATCACGTTGTTCCTGTCAAAGCGGTCCATCAGCCAGCCGAACGCGAAGGTGCCAAAGATGCCGCCAACGGTCAGCAGCACGGTGATCAGGGTCGAATTCTGCAGCGAGGCGCCCATATCCTGCACCAGCGTCGGCAGCCAGCCCAGCAGCAGATAGTAGGCAAAGGTGCCGAAGAAATAGGCGATCCACAGCATGGCCGTGCCTGTGCGCAGTTGCCTGGAGAGCACCACGGCGACGCCTGCCTTGCCGGGCTCGGGCGCTGCCGGCAGCACGAAACGCGTGTCGTCGGCGATCTCCGCCTCAGGTGCGATGCGCCGCAGCACCGCGGCGATCGCGGGTGCCGGATAGCCCTGCTGGACCATGAACTGCAGAGGCTGCGGCATGCTGACCAGCATGAACAGGGCCAGCACGACCGGCACGATGCCACCGATGAGGAAGACGCTGGTCCAGCCATGCGACGGCACGACGGCCGCGGCGGCCAGTCCGCAGGACGATGCGCCGATCAGGGCGCCGCAGGCAATGGTGTTGACGAGAAAGGCGCTCATGCGTGCCGGCGCATACTCGTATATCAGCGTCACCGCGCCGGGCACAGCAGCGCCCACGCCAACGCCGGTGAAGAAGCGCCAGGCGCCAAGCGACACGAGCGAGTCGGCCGTCATGGTCCCGAGACTGCACAGCCCGAACATCATCATCGAGCCGATCATCACCGTCTTCGGGCTGGTGCGGTTGAACAGCGGCCCTGCGATGAGCGCGCCAAGCGCCAGCCCCAGCACCCCCACGCTCAGCACGGGGCCGAACGCTGACTTTGTCGTTCCCCATTCGCGCACGAGCACCGGCAAGACAAAGCCGATGGCAACGCTGTCATAGGCGTCGATGGCGATAAGGAGGAAACACGTAACCAGGATTCCCCACTGGTACCGCGAAAACCGGTGTTCGTTGATGCACTGCTGCACATCGAGCGTGCGTGACAGCTTCGTCATGTTGTCTCCTATAGGTATTGTCATATAGTCCGGCGCCGGGTCCGGCGCGGGTCCACCGCAAAGACCGCCAGTGGACGCGGTTGACGATACGCAGTGGCTTCGGCGCGCTCTCCTCCACTTTCGGGAGGGGACGCAGCAAAGGCGGGCAGGGTAAACGCCATGGGGGGCATTGAAACGCCCCCCATGCCTTTCCTTTCGTCGCGCGCGGTCACGCGCTGGCCGCACCCTCAGGACACCGGCCGCGGCGGCGGCAACTTCCACGTGCCCTGAAGGATCTCCGGCTGCGGCAGGTAGTAGCGGACCATGTAGTTCCAGCCCGGCATGACCGGCAGGCAGTTCGTCGCATCCTGGCCGCAATCGCCGAAGCGGATCGAGACCGCGCCGTCCGTGCCCCGCTTCGCCGTCAGGCTGTTGATGGAATAAGCGTCGAGCGCGTTGCGATGGAATTTGCCCGAGGCGTCGTACACACTGACAGACCAGAACGCGCCGACCGGCACGGTAGGGACGTCGAGGCGGTAGTTCGTCGTTCCATCGTTGCGCTCGGGCGTGACAATCTGGTAGAAGGCGTCCTTCTCCGGAATGCCGCCCCATGCGATAGCGCTGCCAATGAGGTGGCGCACCGGATCGACCTGCCCGCTGCCGCCAAACATCCGCCGCGAATCGGGTATGGTGGTTCCCAGCGCGATCAGCATCTTGCGCAGGGCATCCTGGCTGGCCTTGTCCCAGTCAGGTACTTCGAAACGGCCAGGACCATTCGGCTGGCTGACATGGATGGCGTCCTGCAGCACCCAGGCCTGCTTCGCGTCGTCCGCCTTGCCCGGGTCGATCAGCGTGCGCACGCCCAGCATGACATAGCGCGTCCCGATCTCCTTCCGGGTGAAGGTATGGCTGCCGGCACGATAGTGCACGCCAAGGACGTGGCTGTTCTCGTCCAGCACCGCGAGCGACATGAAGCGGCTGCCTGCATCCGGCATGGTGACGGTGACCGGCCCTGCATCGAGATCGAATACGGCGGTGGAGTACAACGTGTCGCGATTCGGGCGAACCACGGTCTGGCTGTCCACCGGCACCAGTTCGCGGAAATGGGAAAACTTGCCGAAGCCGCCCCGCTTGACGGTAAACCCGAAGTAACGGTCCGACTCGGCGCGCGTGAAATTGTCGACCGTCACAGCCACCGGCACGCCTGCATCAACCTGGGCGTGCACATTGGGCACAACGGCAGCCAACATGGCGCAAGCCGTCGCATGCAAGAACTTCACTGACATATTCATCCCCTTATCCACGCTCGCGTGGTGTTGAACGATGCAAAGCGGCCTCACGGGCCGCAAGGAAACCAATCTCTCAATTCCCGTTTGTGTACGCTCTCTCCCGCAAGCGGGAGAGAGCGAAGCAAACACGCAGTGCGAGCGTGGTTACGCGCCTCCTGCCTGCTATGACGTCACGACAGCCGGACGATGGGCGGCGGCACATACTTGCGGGCCGCCTCGCCGTCCTTCGGTCCGTAGAACCGCAGCATCAGCCGATACTGCTGGCCAGCCGGCGTCGGCAGCCAGTTGCCCTCCGGGGCGTTTTCCGGCTTCTGCGGACCGAAGTACAGGGTCAGGGATCCGTCCTTGCCGTACTGCAACCGCGACTGGTTGTTGAGCAGGAAGCGATTCATGGGATTCGGCAAGACACGGAAGTGCCGGGAATCCACGGCGAGGACCGACCAGAAGTAGCGCGCCTGCGCAGCGGGGAGTTGCTCCTTCGGGAACGTCAGGGAATAGGTGTGGCTGCTGTCCAGCGGCGCGCCGGCACTGTCGACCGCGCCCCGGAAGTAGTTGGCCTCGTCGAATGTGTTGACCCATATCCCGCCATGGTTGAACAGGGTACGGCTCAGGTAGTCGCTGCCATAGGCACCCGACACGGCAGCACGCGCCCATCCGTTGCGCACGGTGCCCGGGCCAATGGTCCGGCTGGCTTTGGCAAAGTCGGCAAAGGCACGCTGGCGGATCACGCCGTCCACGCGGGCGCGTTCGTCGGGGTTGGCGATGGACTGGGCAATGGCACGCACCTTCGCCTGCAACGGTTCCATGCCGGGGTTCAGGTCCGGCTCGCTCGCAAGCGCCAGATCGGCAACGTCGAATGCCTCCACGCCCGGCAAGTTGCGCAAGTCGAACACAGGCGTTTGCGGAATGCGGGGCAAGCGTGGCGTGCCGGTCGCCCGCATCCTGAACTGGTGCTGCAGTGCATCGGCCTGCTTCCAGTCCGCGCCCAGCTCAACGCGGGAGAGCACGCGCGTATAGCGCGCCGGCAGGTCCACCCGCGTCACGTTCGCCGGCAGCGCGACATTGGCGCCGCGCAGGCATACGGCAAAGTCGCCGCTGGGCCGACTGGTAAAGGTACGGTCGTTGATATTGGCCAGCGTCTCGCCCCAGCCGTTCAGGAACTGCACCGTGTAATAGCGGTCCGTAATCTTCGGTACCGTGACGATGGTGCAGCTGTCCTCATCCACGGCGACCCAGGCCTCGGAATAGGCCACATCCAGGTTGGGATTCGGCCAGTCCACCGCGCCCGGTTTGCGATGCACCAGCTGGTTCCAGCTCATGCCCTCGCGAAAGTCCAGTTGCTGCTGGCGCAGCACGAGGAGGCGTCCGAGCAGATAGATGTAGGCGTCGCTGATGTCCTGATCGGAGACCTTCGCTTGCCGGGTCGCGGCTGGCGCGCCTGTCACGTTGGGAAGCTTGTGCTGACAGGCGCCAATCAACAGTGACGCCGCGACGGCAACCAGGATCAATAGCAAGCGGGGCAATTGCATCCTCTACTCCTTCTGAGTGTTCGAACATGTATGGGTCTGTCGGGTTTCGCGTCCTGCGCGGTTCCCGCCTCCCTTTTCCCGGGACAGCCACCAAATTAGGCCCAGATCCATACGTCCGCGCCCCTCTCCCATCGGGAGGGCGGGAAATATCGGATTACCGCCCCGCCGGGCTTCCCCATACAATCACTCTGTCAATCTCAATGAAGCCGGGGCACCACATGCATGGATTGCCGTTTCGTTATGTCTGTCTTCTGGGCGCCGTGGTTTTCATCACGGCTTGTCAGAGCGGACCCAGTCCGGTGATTTCCGGGCCGCCGGCCGACGGACAAGCGGTCGCCGATCTGGACCAGCGCATGGTTCATCGCCGCGCCGTCGAAGCCGCGATCTGGGGCGTTCCGGCGGTGAATTTCGAGCGGCTGCGCGACGGACTGGCCGACGCGGGGGGCGACTGGAACCAGATCGTCTATTGGTCGCGGCTGCCGGATTGGAAGAACCAGACCCTGACGCCCAATCCCGATGTCATCTACCTGATGCCGTTCTACGACACGCGCAACGGCCCCGTGGTCCTGGAGATCCCCCCCGCCGAAGGTAACGCTTCCATCACCGGGAGCATCGACGACGGCTGGCAGACCGCGCTCGAAGACGTCGGTCCGGCTGGCGTGGACAAGGGCAAGGGCGGCAAGTACCTGATCCTGCCACCGGGCTATCAGGGGAAGCCACCGGCCGGCTTCATCCCACTGACGTCGTCCACCTACGCGGGCTATGCACTGCTGCGATCCAACGTTGCCAGCAGCAGTAGCGCCGACATCGCGAAGGCCGCGGCCTATGGCCGCAAGATAGGCCTGTATCCGCTCGCCCAGGCCACGCACCCGCCGGCAACGCGGTTCATTGACGCAGCCAACACGGTCTACGACAGCACGATCCCCTATGACCTGCGTTTCTACCAGTTGCTGGACCGCTTTGTGCAACGAGAGCCATGGATCGAACGCGACAAGGCAATGATCGACATGCTGAAGTCGATCGGCATCGAACAGGGCAAGATCTTCGCCCCCGACCAGAAGACGCAGGCAACCCTCAGGCAGGCCATCACCGAGGCGAACGCCTGGCTCCAGGCCAGTTATGAAGCGGCCTTCACGAATACGTACTTCCCGGGCAGCCGCTGGGCCGTGCCGGTTTCGCCGGAAGTGCTTGAAGGCCTGGGAAGCAATTTCGGCAAAGCCGCCAGCTATCCCACCAGTGGCCGCGGTGTCATGTACACCTTCGGCTTCTTCAGTGCCAGGCATCTGGGCCAGGGGCAGTTCTACCTGTTGACGCTCAAGGACAAGGCCGGCCAGCCTCTCGATGGGGCGAGCACCTATCGGCTGAGCGTGCCACCGAAGGCGCCAGTCCGCCTCTACTGGTCCGCGACGGTCTACGACCGCGCGACGCATGCCCTGATCCGGGACCAGGCACGCCTGAGCCGTGCCTCAAATTCGCAAGGGCTGCAGAAGAACACGGATGGCTCGGTCGATCTCTATTTCGGTCCGACATCGCCGCCTGGCAAGGAATCGAATTGGGTGCGCACCCGCCCGGGAGGCCAGTTCGAGGTGCTGTTCCGACTCTACGGTCCGGAACAACCGCTGTTCGACAAGACCTGGCAATTGCCTGACATCGAAAAGCTCTGACAAACCTGGAGAGAACTCACCATGGCGATTTCAATCAAGCTATGTGCGATATCTTTGACGTGCGGCCTGGCATTCGCGGCTCAGGCCCAGAGCGTGGCACCACCCCCACTCGCCGTAACGCCCGATAATTTCGTCCGCGCCGAGACGGACCTGAATTTCGCCGGCATCGTCAGGAAAGAGGGATTCGGCAGGTTCGAGCACGACCGTGAGATCACGCCCATCAACCGCCAGAACGTGATCCGCCTGAACCGCGACACGCTTTACTCGGCGGCCATTTTCGATCTTGACGCGGGCCCGGTTACGATCACCCTGCCGGACCCGGGCAAGCGTTTCCTCTCGATGCAGGTGCTTGACGAAGACCAGTACACGCCATTCGTTGCATACGGCGCCGGACGCCACGTCCTGACGCGCCAGAGCATTGGCACCCGCTATGTGCTGGCCGGTGTGCGCATCCTTGTCGACCCTAATGATCCCGCCGACGTGCAGCGGGTCCATGCGCTGCAGGACGCCATCGGGGTCGACCATAAGGCCAGAGGCACATTTGAGGTGCCGAACTGGGATCCGGCCAGCCAGAAGATCGTGCGCGACGCCTTGCTTGTGCTGGCCAGCACATTGCCGGACACGAACCGCGCATTCGGGCCGAAGGGCCAGGTCGATCCGGTCAGGCGGCTGATCGGGGCGGCATCGGCCTGGGGCGGTAATCCGCAAAAGGACGCCATCTACCTGAACGTCGTACCCGCACGAAACGACGGCTCGACCGTGCACAGGCTGGTCGTCGGGAAAGTGCCGGTAGACGGATTCTGGTCAGTCAGCGTCTACAACGCCAAGGGCTACTATGAGGCCAACCCCCTCAATGCCTATACCATCAACAGCGTCACCGGCAAGAAGGGCGAGGACGGCTCCGTCACCGTGCAGTTCGGCGGATGCGAAGGCCAGGTGGCGAACTGCCTGCCGGTCATGCAGGGGTGGAACTACATGGTCCGACTGTACAGGCCCCGCGCCGAAGCTCAGTCAGGCAAGTGGCAATTTCCGAAAGCGCAGCCGGTGCAGTGACCATGCGCAGGGTGCACCGGGTTGACCTGCCCGCCTGTAGCGCCGACCTTGACCTCCATATCCGGGGGTTCTCTCCACGGTTCATTGAGGCTGCCTTCACTTGCGGGATGATGGTGACGGTCTCGCGCGAGTGGTCGGCGTAGCGCGGCATGCGCGTGAGCGCCCCACATCCAGCCAGTCGTAGTGGCGTCGGGCGATCTGGTGCTGTCGGGCCGGCGGGACGCGCTGGAGCAGTTGCTGGCAATGCTCGATACCTACCCCTCGTGGTTCAAGGTGGTGACGCCCAATCCTGACCCAAGCTGAAGCGCGCAGCGCCTGCCGGCCGTACATGGCGGCAGGCGCTCGTCGCAGTACTGCAGCGGCCATCACAAAAAAGGGCCCGGATGGAGCCATTCCGCTTCCAGCCGGGCCGCAGTATAGCCACAAGACGCGCAGGAATTACGACACCCGCCGCCCCTTGCCCTCCCAGTACTTCTCACGCACCTGGCGGCGAAGCACCTTGCCGACCACGCTGACCGGCAGCGCCTCGACGAAAACGATCGACTTGGGTATCTTGAAACGGCCCAGCCTGCCCTTGACATGCGCGATCAGCTCGTCGACCGTCACCTGCGCGCCGGCCTTGACCACCACCTCCGCGTGCAGCGCCTCGCCCCACTCCTCGTGCGGCACGCCGATCACTGCCGAGTTGGAAACCGCCGGGTGCGAGTTCAGCGCCGCTTCCACCTCGACCGCGTAGACGTTGAAGCCGCCCGTGATGATCATGTCCTTCTTGCGGTCGACGAGGTACAGGAAGCCTTCATCGTCGATGTAGCCCAGGTCGCCCGATTTCCAGAAGCCGTTCAGGAACTCCGCCGCCGTCGCTTCGGGGTCGTTGTAGTAGCCTGAAATGGTGCCGCGGCAGCGCAGCCAGATTTCGCCGGTCGAGCCTTGTGGCAGTTCCTTGCCCTCCTCGTCGACCACCATGATCTCGACGCCGGGCACGATGCGCCCCGCGGAGCCAAGCTGCTTGTCCGAGGCCGTCAGGTGGTCGGCCTTGCCGAGCAGGCCAACCGCATGCAGGATCTCGGTCGCGCCGTAGATCTGCATGAAGATGTTGCCGAAGCGCTGCTGCGCCTGGCGCAGCTTGGCGGGGCTCATCGGTGCCGCGCCGTAGGCCAGCGTGCGCAGCGACGACAGGTCGTACTGCGTGGCCTCGGGCATTTCCAGTATCCGGTAGATCATCGTCGGCACCAGCAGCGTGTTCGTGATCTTCTCGGCCTCGATGTTGCGGCACAGTTGCGCCAGGTCGGGAATGTTCTGCGTCACCGTGCAGCCGCCGCGGAACAACGTGGGCAGCAGGCCCAGGCCGGACCCATGGCTGATCGGCGCCATATGCAGGAAGCGCGTGTCGGCGTCATAGACCTGCTCGCTTTCCATGTACATGGAATCGCGCATGGCCATCCAGTTGTCCATCGTGTACGCGGCGCACTTGCTCTTGCCGGTGGTTCCGCCGGTGAAGCGGTAGACTAGCGCGTCTTCGCGCATGTCGTTCTCGATGCCGGGGTTCTCATCCGACACGCCGTCCAGCAGGTCCCAGAAGTACAGCAGGCCTTCATGTTGCACGGCGGGCAGGGACGCCGGAGGGTCCATGCAGACCACCGTCACGCCCTGGCCGCGCAGCATGTCGAAGTAGCGGTCGAGCAGCGCATTCTCGATGAAGACCACCTTGGGGCGAATGAAATCCACCTGCCAGCGGTGTTCTTCCTGCGCGTCGCGATAGTTGGTGTAGGCAAGGGCCGCATTGCCCTTGAGCGCGGTCCATGCATGCAGCAGGGCAATGTTGTCGTTCTCGAGGATGCACAGGCCGATATCGCCGCGGCGCAGCTGCAGACGGTCGCGCATCATGTTGACGATACGGTTGGTCAGCGCGTGCAGCTCGCGGAACGTGTATCGACGCTGGCGCTCGATATTGACCAGGGCCTCCCGGTCGCCGAAGCGCACGGCGAGATTCCCCATCGTGCGCGCAAAGTTCATTTTCATTCGTTGCCTCCTGCCTCTTGTGAAGGGTCTCACACCTGCCCGTCATGGCGTGCGCCCGCGCGCATGTTAGGCGACGCGAGCGGGAGTTCGCACCTCCCCTGGCGGACGCGCGACAGGTGCGTTGACTGTCATAGGGTGGATGTTAACGAAACGGGGGATGCGGCGATGCCGCAT
>NZ_JFJV02000051.1:71001-86282 GCF_000611145.1 Cupriavidus sp. SK-3
GCGCCCACACACCAGGGCACTACCCGGGAGTTGCCCGGTTTCGTAGCGCCTCGTGCCTCACTTTTGGTGGTGAACTTGCGCCGTCCGCTCAGGCGATCCCGAAGATGCCAACGTGTTCGGTCGACTCCTCGACGCGCCACAGGCCGCCGCCATTGCCCTGCAGGGCAATGCGCGCGCCTTCCACCTGGCGCTTGCCGCACTCGCCGCGTAGCTGCTCCACCAGTTCGAAGATCTGGCCGATGCCGGTGGCGCCGATCGGGTGGCCCTTCGATTCCAGGCCGCCAGACGGATTGATCGGCAGCTTGCCGCCCAGCGTGGTCTCGCCACGCTCGGCCATCTCGCCGCTCGCGCCCGGTTCGCACAGGCCCAGCGACTCCATCGACAGCAGCTCGCCAATGGCGGTTGCGTCATGGATTTCGGCCACGTCGACGTCCTTCGGCGAGATGCCGGCCTGCTCGAACGCCGCCTTGCCGGCCAGATGCGTGCAGCCCTTGTCGAAATCGTTGGCCGCGCGCGCCGAGGCCGAACGCACCACGCTCGCCAGCACCTTGACGGCGCGCTTGCGGTCGAAGCCGTACTTCTTCAGCGCCGACTCCGTGCAGATGATGGTGGCAGCAGCGCCGTCGGAGATCGGCGAGCACATCGGCAGCGTGATCGGATACGTGATGGGTGGTGCGGCCAGCACTTCCTCGATGCTGATCGGGTTGCGGTACTGCGAGCGCTCGTTGTGCACCGAGTGCCCGTGGTTCTTCGACGACACGGCGGCCAGCTGGCGCTGCGTAATGCCGAAGCGCTCCATCAGGCCGCCACGGCCCAGCGCCGCGTACACGTCCATGAACGGGCTGTAGGGTTTTGGCGACTGCGAACCCGGCGGCGGCACGATGCTCTTGCCCATCTCCGCCAGGTAGTCCTTGTTGTCCTCGAAGGTCTCGATATCCCAGGCCGACTCGAAGGCCGAGAACATCTTGGCCTTGTCGCTGTAGAACATCTTCTCGGCCCCGACGGCAATGGCCACATCAGCCGCGCCGGCGCGCAACTGCGTCACGGCCAGGTTGAAGGCGTGGCTCGACGAGGCACAGGCGCCTTCCAGGTTGAAGATGGGGATGCTGTCGAAACCCAGCGGCAGCAGCGCCACCTGGCCACGGATCATGTGCTGGCCGTCGAAATGGCCTTGCGTACAGTTGCCGTAGAACGCAGCCTGCACCCACTTGCGGTCGCAGCCGGCGTCCTTAAGCGCGTCTTCCACGGCCCAGGCGGTGAGCTGCTTGACGGTCTTTTCCGCGTGGCGGCCGAACGGCGTCATGCCGACGCCAACGATGTAGATGTTTTCCATATGTCTTTGCTCCTGTGCAGTCGTCGATCAATAGCCCTTGAACTCAGGCGTGCGCTTCTCGGCAAAGGCGCGCAGGCCCTCGGCAATGTCGTATGAACGCTGGTGGTTGCGCAGCTCCAGCAGTTCGTGGCGCAGCGCGTCGGCCAGGGGCTTGTCCGCGGCTTCGTCGGCCACTTTCTTCATCTTGCGCAGCACCAGCGGGCTCTTCTTCGCCAGCTTGTCGCCGATGGCCTGCACGCGGGCTAACAGTTCCTCGTCGGCCACCACTTCGGCGACAAGGCCGTATTGCTTCATGTCGGCGGCCGGCAGTGACTCACCGGTATACAGCAGGTACTTGGCAATGTTCTGCGGAATCTTGCGCGACAGGACGGCTGCGCCGCCGCCGCCAGGGAACACGCCGAAGTTGGAGTGAGCATCGCCAAAGCGCGCGCTCTGCGCGGCGATCACGAAGTCGCAGGCCAGCACTGTCTCCAGGCCGCCGGCCACTGCCAGGCCGTTCACGGCGGCGATCGTGGGCTTCGGGAAGGCGCGCAGCGTGTCGAAGAATGCAACGAGCGTGTCGAGCAGATCCGGCTCACCGGGCCCCGGGGTGCCGGATGCCTTCAGGTCGGCACCGGCGCAGAAAGCGGAGCCCGTAGCGGTCACCGCCACCACGCGCACCTGGTCGTCCTGCTGCCAGGCACGCAGCTGCACGGTCATGGCCAGCGCCATGTCTTTGCTGATTGCGTTGCGCGCTTCCGGGCGCGTCAGAGTTATCCAGCCAACCTGGCCCTTCACCGAAAATGAAACGGATTCGCTCATGTCTTCTCCTTGATCCAATATCTGAACGCAGACAGCGTTTCTTGCTGGATGCCAAGGTACGTCAGGGGGACGCCTGCCCGCCCCTCCCCTTGCGGACGTGGACGGACTGCGCGGCCCGGACGCGCGCCTTGTGCCGGATATCGCACGTTGCCGGGACGCGTTTCCAGTAACACCACTACTATCCAAATCGAGACGTGAAGCGCCATAATGTGCCGGCACGCTGCCCCGGGCCGGTACATCGACGCCCGCGTCAATGGCGAATCCATCCAAACAAGCATCCGCGATGAATCCCGACAACCTCCTGGTGGCGACGAAGTTCTCCCCGCCCCGCATCAGCCCCCGCCACATTCCGCGTGAACATCTGCTGACCCGTCTGCGCGACACGAAGTACTGCGCGGCCACGCTCATCACCGGTGGCGCCGGCTTCGGCAAGACCATCCTGCTGGCGCAATGGCGGCAGGAGTTGATGAAGACGGGCATCGACGTCACATGGCTGTCGCTCAGCCATGACGACAGGCAGTTCTCCAGTTTCTGTACCTACCTGCTGGCGGCCTTCCAGCGTCTGGGCATGCGCGCGGACGACGTCGTGCCGGATGCCGCCGGCAGCGATCAGTCCATGGAAGCCCTGGTGGCGGTGGCGACCAGCGCCGTGGAGGAGATTGACCGCGAACTCTACCTGCTCATCGACGACTACCAGCACGTGGAGGCCCCCGCCGCGCACCGGCTGATGCAGAGGCTGCTCGACCATTGCCCGGCCAACCTGCATATCGTGATCGCCTCGCGCACCGTGCCGCCGCTTAGCCTCGGTCGCCTGCGCATGCAGGGCCAGGTATCGGAAATCGACTTCGCGGAACTGCCGTTCGATCTGGAAGAGACGCGTGGCTTCTTCGACCAGAACCTCAGCACGCTGAAGCTGACCGCCGACGAAGTGCGCCTGATCCATGACCTCACCAACGGCTGGCCGGCGAGCCTGCAGCCGGTCGCCACGATGCTGCGCATCCGGCCCGCCAAACGCGCCAACCTGCGCTCGCTGCTGTGGAAGTCGGCCGACCTGCAGTCCTACCTGGCCGAAGATGTGGTGGCCTACCTGCCGCCGGCGCTGACGTCGTTCATGGAGAAGCTGTCGGTGTTCCGGCGTTTCAATGCCGGCCTGGCCGAAGCCGTCACGGAGAATGCCGAAGCCGCCGACCTCATCAAGCGCGCCGGGGACGAGAACCTGCTGATCTATCGCGTCGAGACCGATGACCCCTCGCCGTGGTACCGCTTCCACCCGCTGTTCGGCGAGTTCCTCGCCCAGCGCCTTGCGGAGCAAGGCAACGACGCCGTGCAGACCGTCCATCGCCGCGCCAGCCGCTGGTTTGCTGCGCACGACCTGCTGGTGGAGGCAGTGCGCCACGCCAGCCTCGGCGGGGATCTCGACTTCGCTGCCGACGCCATGGAGCAGGCCGCCACCCGGTCGACCTGGAGCATGTCCTATATCGGCCCTCTGCTGCACATGCTCGACCGCCTGCCGCAGGAAACGCTGTTCTCGCATCCGCGCCTTTTTTTCCTGGGCTGTCTGACCCATGCCTTCACCGGCCGGGCCGACAAGGCCGAACGCTGGCTTGAACAGATTCGCCGCACGGACGCCGCGAGGATCCCGGCCCTGTCGTCCAAGTTCGCCATCATCGATTCTTCCGTCGCCGTGCAGCGCGACGACATGCGGCGTGTCATCGAGGTGCTGGAACCGCTCTGCAGCGCGCCCATGGAGAACGCATCGCTGCGCTACGTATGCCTGGCGGGGCTGGTGGTCGCCTATCTCGCGGTCGGACGGCACGACGACGCGCGCCGGCTATTCGACGCGAACCCGATCCCCCCTGAAGACCGCGACAACGACATGGCGATGGTCTTCGAGAGCCTTCGCGCGCAGACCTGTCTCGTCGAAGGCGACGTCAGGGAAGCCGAGCGTCTCGGCGCGAGCATCCTAGCCCGGGCCGAAGCGGTCTATGGCCGTGCCTCGTTGCCAGCAAATCTGTGCGCCGCAACACTGGCCTCTGCCTGCTACGAACTGGACCGCATCGACGACGCCCGCGAGGCGCTGGCCAACCGGGCCGGCATGATGCAGTCGTCGTGGCCGGACGTCATGATGCAATCATCCCTCTGCCGCGCACGTCTCGACTTCTTGCAAGACGTTCCAGAAACTGCCCTGTCCTTCCTCGAAGCGCAGGCGTCGCATTTTCACATCCTCGGGCTGGACCGGGCCGTCGCCCACATGCTCGCCGAACAGGTCGATATCCTGCTGACCATTGGCGAACAGCGCCGCGCGGCCGAACTGGCGGCACGGCTGGAAGGGCTGCGCAAGGTCCACGAGCACGCCACCGGCGCCTTTGCCCATATACGCGCCATCGCGGCGCTGGTGCGCGCGCAGCTGGCGCAGGCCGACTCCAACCACCGCGTGGCGCTGGAGGCGCTGGCCGAGGTGCGGGCCTTTGGCGAACAGTACGGGCGCGCCCCGACGGTGGTCCGGGCCAACCTGCTGGCCGCCGTGGCGCATGACGGTTTGCAGCAGGACGCCGAGGCGACGCGCTGCCTGACGGAGGCGGTGACGCTCGCCGCGAAGCTCGGGCTCGTGCGCACGCTGCTCGACACGAAGGCGCAGACGGCCAGATTGCTGGCCCGCCTGCAGAAAGACGACAGCCTGCCAGCGCCAGTGGCTCGTTACCTCGCGGACTCGCTGGCGAGGATGACGCCGGGCACCGCACGGCCGGACGTGGCGCCCGTGGGCGCGGCAGCGAGTGCCGGCGCCCGCATGGCCCCGGATGCCGAGCGCGGTCCCCTGACGCCGCGCGAACTGGAGATCCTCTCCCTGATCGCGGAGGCGATGTCGAACAAGCGGATCGCGCTGACGCTCAACATCACCTTCGGCACGGTGAAGTGGAACGTCAAGAACATCCTGGCCAAGCTCGGTGTGTCGAGCCGCTACGACGCGATCGCGTTGGCACGCCAGCGCGGGCTGCTGAAGTAGGTCGGTAGAAAAAGGAAGGGCCAGCCGGTGGCTGGCCCCTTGGTTGCTGACAAAGCTGGAATGCCAGATTGTTGTCTCCCCTTCCCCGCGTGCGGGACAGGGGAGACAATATTCACAGTGTTGACTTTGTCAGCAGTTTCAGCCGTTCAGCGCCCCGCAAGGCTGCGCGAGATGATGACCTTCTGGATGTGGCTGGTGCCCTCGTAGATCTTGGTCACGCGGGCATCGCGGTAATAGCGCTCGACCGGGAAGTCGGTCAGGTAGCCATAGCCGCCATGGATCTGAATGGCGCCCGAGCACACCTTCTCCGCGATCTCGCTGGCGAACAGCTTGGCGATCGAAGCCTCCTTCCCGCAAGGAATGCCAGCGGCCTGCAGGCGGGCAGCATGCAGCATGTACTGGTGCGCCACATCGACCTGCGTGGCCATGTCGGCCAGGTCGAAGGCGACGCCCTGCAGGTTGATGATCGGCCCGCCATACGCTTCACGTTCCTTCGCGTACTTCACGGCCGCCTCCAGCGCGGCGCGGGCCACGCCGCAGGCCACGGCGGCAATGCCGATACGGCCTTCGGACAGCATGCCCATCACGCGCTTGTAGCCGGCACCTTCCTCGCCGATCAGGTTCTCTGCCGGTACGCGGTGGTCATCGAGCTGGATGGCGGCGACGTGGGCTGAACGCTGGCCGAGCTTTTCCTCGATGCGGGTGACGTTGTAGCCTGGCGCGCGCGGATCGACGATGAAAAGGCTTGGGCCCTTTTTTCCTTCCGGGGTTTCGGTGATGGCAGCAATGGCGATGCCGACGCCCGCTTCATTGCCGTTGGAGATGAACTGCTTGCTGCCGTTCAGCACGTAGTGGTCGCCGTCGCGCCGCGCGGTGGTGCGGAAGGCACCGGTATCGGATCCTGCCTGCGGCTCCGTCAGCAAGCCGGCGACGATGGTCTCGCCAGACGCCATGCCCGGCAGATACTTGCGCTTCTGCGCTTGCGTGCCGGCGTGGGCGACCGCACCCGCCAGGCCGTTGTGGACGTGCAGGATGGTGGCAAAGCCGGCATCGGCGGCAGCGAATTCCTCGATGGCGAGGCAGTACTCCGGGAATGTTGCGGCCGAGCCGCCGTATTCCTCCGGCACGTGCATGCCGAGGAAGCCCAGTTCGGCTACTGCCTTCAGTTCGCTGCGCGGCCAGGCAGCGCTGCGATCGCGTTCGGCGGCCGTCACGGCAACGACTTCCTGCGCCACCTTGCGGGCGGCATCGCGGATCATGGCTTCCTGCTCGCTCAGGAGCACGGTGGTGGTATCGCTCATTGTCTGACTCTCCTTTGCTGTCTCTTTGCCAAATCAGGCGAATATGCGCATGATCGAATCGGCCACGCACACCGGCTTGTCGGAGCCTTCGATTTCGACTGCCATCTCAAAGGTGAGCTGCGTACCGTTGTTGTCTAGCGGTTCGAAAGCTGCCAGCTTGAACCGGGCACGCAGGCGGCTGTTGACCGGCACCGGCTTCAGGAACCGCACCTTGTTCATCCCATAGTTCACGCCCATCTTGACGTTCTGGATTTCAAGCGCCTGCTGGAAGAAGGTCGGCAGCAGGCTCAGGGTCAGGAAGCCATGCGCGATCGGCGCGCCGAACGGGCCGCTGGCCGCGCGCTCCGGGTCGACATGAATCCACTGATGGTCACCTGTCGCATCAGCGAAGGTGTTGATGCGCTGCTGGTCGATGAGGGTCCAGTCGCTGGTACCGACAACCTCTCCCACCAGGGATTGGAGTTGGGCCACGGTTTCGTAGGTCTTCATGTTGTCTCGCTCGTAGTGAATGTATGAATGGGCGGGTGCCGACTATTTGGGCTCGCCTCAGCCCGCTGGGGCACGCAGCCCCGCTTGCAGCGCCGCCGCGCAGGCGGCTTCATGGCTGTCGCTGCTGCCCAGCAGCAGGTCCGCCACCACGGCGCGCTTGTAGTAGTGGCCGACCGTGTATTCCTCGGTCATGCCGATGCCGCCATGCAACTGGATGCCCTGGCCGCAGACAAACTTCGCCGCGCGGCCGATCAGCATCTTGGCGGCCGACAGCACCTGCTGCTGCGTCGCGGCATCGTCATTGGTCAGCGATGCCAGGGCCGCGTGCAGCATCGAGCGGGCCACTTCCATCTCGGCGGCCATGTCAGCGATGCGGTGCTGCAACGCCTGGAAGGACCCGATCGGCACGCCGAACTGCTGACGGGTCTTCAGGTATTCGGCGGTGAGCTCGATGGTCTTCTCCATGACGCCGATGAGCTCTGCGCAAAGGGCGACGGTGCCGCTCGCCAGTCCGGCGCGCAGGGCGGCAAGCCCCCGGCCCGGCTCGCCCAGCACGGCTTGCGCCGCCACCCGCACGCCGTCGAGTGTCAATTCCTCGACCCAGCTGCCGTCGTGCAGCGGCAAGGCCCGGCGGTGCAGGCCCGGGGTGCCGGCCTCGACCAGCAGCAGCGTGATTCCCTGCGTGCCTGGCACCAGCGCGGAAACGATGAACGCGTGGGCGCCGACCGCGCCCAGCACCAACGACTTGGTGCCGTGCAGCACATAATGGTCGCCATCGCGCTCTGCGCGCAGGGACGCCGGCTCCGGCAAACCGCGCGACGCGGGTTCGCTGTAGGCCAGCGCGATGCGCAGCGAGCCGGCGGCGAGCATTGGCAGCAGGGCTTCCTTTTGCGCCGCGGTGCCGCCGGCCACCACGGTCTGGGCCGCCAGGACGGCGCAGCCGAGGTAAGGCTCGATGACCAGTCCACGCCCCATCTGCTGGGCGATGATCGCAGTCTCCATCAGCGTGCCGCCCAAGCCGTCATAAGCCTCCGGCAGCGCGGCCATCAGCCAGCCGTTCTCGGCGAACAGGCTCCAGTTGCCGGCGCTGCCGTTCCGGCCACCCTTCAGCAAGGCGGCGCGCGCTTCGAACGTGTACGCCCTGTCGATGAAGCGGCGCACGCTGTCCTGCAGCAGTTGTTGTTCCGAAGTCAGATCGAAGTCCATCCTATGTCCTTTGCGGCGGACGCAGCGCCATCATCGCTGTCCTGCCGATCTCAAATTTCGCTGCGCCGTCGCCAGCGCCGGGTTCTTCCGGTCGCCTCGGCGCTTTGTGCCTTGCGGAGCCATCTTAGGGACACAGGCCCACTTTCATCCCCTCCCCTTTTTGCAGGGGCGGTGCATCCGTGTGCGTCCGCGGTGCCTCGGGGCGCGTGGCAACTACCCGGCCAGGACATGGCGGCGACGGCGCAGCCGCAAGCGGCCCAGCGCGTCCATCTCGCCTTGGTCCCTGGTCTTGAAGAAGCCGTCCGGCGTCAGGCTGTCTGCGGTCTTCTCGCGGGCCTTGTAGTAGCCCATCATCTGGCCGGGGCTCTTGACCAGGACCTCTCCGTTGCCGGCAATGCGGCATTCCACCCCCGGATTGCAACGGCCGACATAGCCTTCGCGCCCCTGCCCGGGGAGGCTGAGGTGCGAATAGCCGAAGTTCTCCGGCAGGCCATAGCCAAGGATCAGCTCCAGTCCGGCGACGCGGTACCAGGTCCGTACCTCGTGTGGCACCGGCCCGCCGGCCGCAAAGGCGACCCGCGCCTGGTCCAGCCCGATGCGGCGGCGTTGCAGCCACCTCACGCCGCGCGACACGCCGGGCACGGCGAGCAGCCAGCGATGCAGGCGCAGTGACACATACGGGCTGAAGGGCAAGTCGCACAGCGCCCAGGCGCGGGGTATGGCGTGGAAGAGGGTTGGTCTTGCCCGGCGCAGGTCCGGCAGGATGGTGTCGGACCGCTCGTAGAAGAACACACGGTAGCCAAAATACAGCGACGCACATTCCACGACCAGCCTGCCGGCACACTGCGCGAGCGGCAGATAGGCCAGCAGGCGGTCGGCCGACGTACGCCGATGCTGCGGCGGCAGCAGGTCATTGAGCGCGCGCGGCGCCTCGCACAGGGTGCGAAAGCGGTGCATCACCCCTTTGAGTCGGCCGGTGCTGCCCGGCACGTAGAGAATCGTGGCCAGTGCGCCTGGGTCCGGCAGCGCGACGGTCCGCAGCCGCGGCGTGGCTGCGACGATTGCATACCACGCCTCACCCCGCCCCGGTTCGGCCTGAGGCAGGCGGATGACCGGGATGTCCTGCGGCACCGCCGCTTCGGTGTCGCGCCAGTGCGCGGCGTTTTCAAACGGGCGGCCGACGAACACCAGCCGTGCCTCGCTATGGCCCAGCGCGTAGGCCACGCCGCGCCTGTCCGCGTCCGGGCACACGGTCACGCTGACATGGCCAGCCATCCAGATCGCCAGGTCGGCGATGATCCAGTGCGCACTGTTCTGCCCGAGGATGGCAATCGTCGATTTGGCCGGCAGGCCCAGCGCCAGCAGATGCGAGGCCATGCGCCTGGCTTCGTCCGCCACCTCGCACCAGCGGTAGTCCACCACCGTGCCATCCGGCTGGGGCTGGGTGAGGTACACCGCGAACGGCGACTGCCGCTCCCAGTACAGCAGGCAATCCATGGGGGTTGGCAGGGACTTCGGATCTGGCATGACAGTGCCCGGCTCAACGGAACACGCCGGCACTGGTCCGGGAAGGCCGTCCTTGATGCGCGTATGAAGAGAAGACATGATTTCCGGAAAGGCGGCGACGGACCGCCTGTGGTTCGCTGATGATTCACTGATCAGAGACTAGCTGTGGCGAGCGGGGCGGCGCCCCTCTCACATGGGGAGGGATCGCACCGCCGGCGCTTCAACCGCTGTTGCGGCCGGCCGCCCCCCTCTCCTCAAGGGAGGGGAACGACGAAAACCTCCACTCCTACACTTCTCCGGCATGACACCCATAAAGAATGTCACGGAGACAGCAATGAAAATGGACTTCGCTCGCGTCATGGGGCAGGTTGCCGTGCAGTACGCGGATCAGGAAGCGCTTGTCAACATCGAGCGCGGCCGGCGCCATACGTTCGGCGAGCTGCACCGGCTGACCAACCGCATCGTCAACATGATGCGCACCCGTCTTGGCCTGCGCCGCGGTGATGTTGCCCTCTGCATCCTGGAAAACGACAACCTCTCGCTCCTGCATGCCTGGACGGCCTTCAAGGGCGAGGCCGCCGTCGCACATACCAACATCCGTGACGCCTTTGACGAACACCGCTCGCAGGTCGAGTTCATCCGCCCCAAAGTCGTCTTTCTCGAGACCTACCTGCTGGACCGCTACGCCGACATGTTGCGCGAGCGCGGCGTGAGCGTGGTGTGCATGGACCCTCCGCCGTCGCCGCGCGAAGGCGTGCATGACTTCTGGGAACTGCTCGAAGGCGTTTCGGACGCCGATCCGGGCGTACAGTCCGACACGCGCGCCGACATCCTGATCTACCGCTTCACCGGCGGTACGACGGGCCGCAGCAAATGCGCGCAGTACACCATTGATAACTGGCTCGCGGCGCGCGACACCATGTATGCCGACCCCGAGCAAAGTGTGGCGCTAAACAACCGCACGCGATACCTGCACATTGCGCCGGTCAGCCACGGCTCCGGCCTGTCGTTCCTGCCGACCCTGTTTCGCGGCGGCTGTACGCTGACGCAGAACGCGGCCGACCTTAAGGCCTGGTGCCGCAATGTCGAAGCGGAAAAGGTGACCACCACGCTGATGGTGCCAACCCTGGTGAATCTGCTGCTGGATCTGCCCGAAGCGTCGGACTACGATCTTTCCAGCCTGCGCACCCTCTACTACGGGGCCGCGCCGATGAGCCCCGCCAAGCTGGGGCAGGCGCAGCAGCGCTTCGGCAACATCTTCTTCCAGCTCTACGGCGCGACCGAATGCGCACAGGCGGTTTGCACACTGACGCAGTCCGATCACCTGACGGCCATCGAGACCGGACGGCTTGCATCCGCCGGCCGCCCGACCATCGGCATCGAGATGCGCATCGTCGACGAAGCGGGCAATGACGTCCCGCCCGGCACCGCGGGCGAGATCTGGTTGCGCGGCCGCGGCACCATCAGCGGCTACTACGGCAACCTGGAAGGTACGGCGTCGGAGTTCGCAGACGGCTTCTGGAAGTCGGGCGACCTCGGCTATGTCGATCAGGCCGGCTATGTGTTCATTGTCGACCGCAAGAAGGACATGATCATCAGCGGCGGATTCAACGTGTATGCCGTCGAGGTAGAAGCATCGCTCAATGCCCACCCTGACGTCTTCATGTCGGCAGTGGTCGGTGTTCCGCATGACAAGTGGGGCGAGGCGGTGCACGCGGAAGTCGTGCTGAGACCCGGCGCAGTGGTCGAGGCCGAGGCCCTGATCGAGCACGTCAGGGGTCGGCTCGGCCGCTTCAAGGCGCCCAAGACGGTCGCCATGGTAGAGGCGCTGCCGGTCAGCGCGGTCGGCAAAGTCCTGCGCCGCAGTGTGCGCGAGAAATACTGGACAGACCAGCCCAGGCGGGTGTCCTGACAACAGCTGACGTCTTGCGGCACGCGCTTCGGAAGAGGCCGGGTGCCGGCGAAGCGGCCAGTACAGAATTCGCGCTGATCTCCGCGATTTTTTTGCGCTCCGGCCTCGTGCCGGAGCTTTTTTCGGCTGGCGCCCTGCCCGGCGACGCACGTGAATTCCTCCAGCTGTTCCATACGCTGCGCGCGGCGCTGTTGCCGCTACTGGTGCCGCAGGCCCGCACGGGCACCGCGGGCTGACGCGCCTTTACACCGGAATTCCCCATGGCTGCCCTATCGCGCTCCGGATCCTCCTCGTCCAGCCGGCTCCAGCCGCGGCTGCGCGCGCTGATCGTCCAGGTGCGGGAAACGAGCCGTCATGCCATCCGGCTCGCCCAAGCCAGTTCCCGACGTGGCGAGGGCGACTTCGCCGCTTGCCTCGCGCAGCTGTATGACCATTGGATAAGCTTCAGCCACGGACAGAAGCGCCTCATCTGGATTGCCAGTGCGGCGGAAGTCGGCGCACTGAGCCTGCGGCATCTCCAGCACGGCGAACAGGACATCTGCACCACTAACGACCGCGCGCTGCGCGCGCTCTACTGGACCACGGCGCGCCGCTGGCAAAGCGCCAGGCAGGACGTCATGGACGCTGGCTCGATCGGCCGGCAGCCAGCGGCAGGCTGCCAGCCGGACCCGGATTCGATGTGCGGCGCTTGCCGGGACCTGCATCGCGATGCCCGGCGCCTTCAGCCGCATGCAGCGCTGCAAGCGCGTGCCCCCAGTTCCACACCGGATCGGCGGTCCGGCGGACGCTGGTTCGGATGCACGCAGTGCGCCACGCAATGGGTGCGCCGCCATCCCGCCCATGAACCGTTTGCCGTATGGACGGCGGCGTCCGCCCTCGCCGGGCCAGACTGAGAAAGCCCGGCCGACGCGTAGCCGCACCCGCCGGGACCGGGATGCAGCCGATACGCTTCCGCGCTCAGTATGCGGCCTGGTAGATTGCCAGCGCGTCGGCTTTGGTGACAGGACTCGGGTTGTTGACCAGCAGCCGCGTCTGCAGCATCGCATCCTGCGCCAGCCGGGGCAGGTCGGCCGCGCTGATGCCCACATCCCGCAATCGACGCGGAACTCCGGTCGCCTTGATCATGTGTTCGAGATGGTGGATCAGCCTGTCGGCCAGTTCCCGCGAATTGCCGTTCGCTCCAGGCAGAATGACGCGCGCCAGGTCCGCATACAGGTCTGCGGCTTCGGCCACATTGAACCGAAGCACATGCGGCAGCACCAGCGCGTTGGAGAGGCCATGCGGCACATGGAAGATGCCGCCGACGGGATAGGCCAGCGCGTGCACCGCGGCGACCGGCGCGTTGGCGAACGCCTGGCCGGCGAACATGGCGCCCAGCAGCATGGCTTCGCGGTCCGCCCTGTTGTCGCAGGCACGCAGCAGGTTGCGCGACAGCAGGCGCAGCGCCCGCTGCGCCTGCATGTCCGACACCGGATTCTTCAGGTGCGCTGGTGTAGGCCTCGATCGCATGGACCATGGCGTCGATGCCGGTCGCCGCGGTGGCTGCGCGCGGCAGGCCGGTGGTCAGCCGTGGTGACGATGGAGACAGCCGTCACTTCAGAGCCGGTTCCGGCCGTTGTCGGCATCTGCACCAGCGGCAGGCGCCCGCCCCTGACCTGCTTCACGCCGTAGATGTCTTGCAGCGCCTGCGTGCCAGGCACCAGCACCGCGAGCAGCTTGGCGACGTCCATCGAGAGCCGCCGCCCAGCCCGAGCACGACCTCCACGCCCGCGGACCTTGCACGGTTCGCCGCGTCAACCACGATCTGTTCAGGCGGATCGGCGATCACATCATCGATCAGCGTGACCTGCCAGCCTTTTGCTTTCAGGTCGGCCAGCGCAGGATCGATCAGCCCGCCGCGGCGCAGGAAGCCATCGGTGACCACGCACAGACGCGACAGGTCGGGATATGGCTCGCGCAGCAGCGCGCCCAGGCGGCGCGCCACACCATACTCCACGACCAGGGTGGGAACGGTCTGAAAGCGAAACGCGTTCAAAACGCCTGCCTCCGGCAGGTCGCTCAGCCCAGGTTGCGCGAGATGATCAGCTTCTGGATATGGCTGGTGCCCTCGTAGATCCGGGTCACCCGCACATCGCGCAGGTAGCGCTCCACCGGGAAGTCTGTCAGGTAGCCATAGCCGCCGTGGATCTGTAATGCATCCGAACAAACCTCTTCGGCGATGTCGCTCGCGTACATCTTGGCCATGGCCGCTTCGCGCATGCAGTCGACCCCCGCATCGGCCAGGCGCGCTGCATGCAGGCAGTACTGGAACGCGGTCTCGACGCGGGTCGCCATGTCAGCCAGGTCGAATGCCACCCCCTGCAGCTGGTTGATCGGCGCGCCGTAGGCCTCGCGCTCGCTGGCGTACGCGGTCGCAGCTTCCAGCGCACCGCGCGCCGCGCCGGCCGCGATGAACGCGATGCCGATGCGGCCGTCCGACAGCGAGCTCATTACGGTGCGATAGCCCTGCCCCTCCGCGCCCAGCAGGTCGCCCACCGGCGCGCGGTAGTTTTCCAGCGCGATCTGTGCGGTATGCGCCGTGTGTTGCCCAAGCTTCTCCTCGATGCGGGTCACCACATAGCCGGACTGCTTCGGGTCGACGAGGATAGTGCTGGCGCCCTTCTTGCCCGCAGCCTTGTCCGTCAACACGAAGGCAATGCCGACGCCGGCTTCGCTGCCGTTCGAGATGAACTGCTTGGCGCCATTCAGCACGTAGTGGTCGCCGTCACGCACGGCGGTGGCACGCAGCGCGGCGGTATCAGACCCGGCGTGCGGCTCGCTCAGCAGGAAGGCGCCGATCGACTCACCGCTCGCCATGGCTGGCAGGTACTGCTGCTTCTGTTCCTCGGTGCCATGCGCGGCAATGGTCGCGGCGACGAAGTTGTGAACATGCATGATCGTGGCCAGGCCGGCATCGACCGAGGCGAACTGATGCTGCGCCAGGCAGAACTCCAGCAACCCGGCACCGGTCCCGCCGTAAGCCTCGGGGATCAGCATTCCCATGAAGCCAAGCTCCCCGAGCACCTTCAGCTCGTCGCGCGGCCAGGCGGAGGCGCGGTCGCGTGCGGCAGCAGTGGGGGCAATCACCTCGGCCGCCAGGCGGCGGGCCGAATCGTTGATCAGGATCTGTTGCTCGGTAAAAAGTGCGGTATTGATGTCTGCCATGGCGGTGGTCGCTTGATGTCTTGTCGTATGGATGTGGCGTGCGGGGATGCCTTCGCGCATTCCGCGGGAAGTGCCGGCTTGTGCCGGCTCGGCTTCGGCCGATTGCCGGGTCCAGCTTAGAGCGAGGGAGACGGACATTCCCCTCCCGCGAATGGAGGGGAGCGGACGGCATCCGTCGGCGCATCGCGCTGCGCTTCGCGAAGATCCAGGTGCTACCAAAGACCTTGGTTTCGTGGTGGGCACCATGGGTCCGCGAAGGTCACGCGTGCACATCACGGCGCGCGCCTCCGAGACAAAACCACGAAACCAGCCACAGCCGAAACGGCGCAGCCCCTCGCGCCGCGAACGGCAGATGTGGGAAGGGGCACCGCAAACGAGGTCAGGGGCCGCACCACGAAACCCATGGGTGACGCCATTGCGATGTCCTGCAAGCCGGTAACGGCAGAATCCAGCAGAACCGCCGGCCGTACGACGAAACCAGCACCCTGCGCACTCGCGATTGCTCTGCCCCCGGCAGGGTCGGCT
>NZ_JFJV02000052.1:0-98 GCF_000611145.1 Cupriavidus sp. SK-3
CTTGCCGCGCGGTGCGCCGCCGGTGAAGGTGGACACGGCGCGGCTGGTGGAGCTGACCACTCAAACGAAGCCCGTGGCGGCCACGCACTGGAGCACGC
>NZ_JFJV02000052.1:220-518 GCF_000611145.1 Cupriavidus sp. SK-3
CGGTTCGTCGAGAAGCTTGAAGACATCGTTGGCCTCTACATGTCGCCACCCGAGCACGCGCTGGTGCTGTGCTGCGATGAGAAGAGCCAGGTGCAGGCGCTGGATCGCACGCAGCCCGGCTTGCCGTTGAAGAAGGGACGTGCGGCCACCATGACGCACGACTACAAGCGCAACGGCACGACCACGCTGTTTGCCGCGCTCAACGTGCTCGATGGCCAGGTCATCGCCCAGTGCCAGCAGCGCCACCGCCATACCGAGTGGCTGAAGTTCCTGCGCAAGATCGACCGCGAGACGCCCA
>NZ_JFJV02000053.1:0-20770 GCF_000611145.1 Cupriavidus sp. SK-3
TTTAGCTTTCGCGCGTGGTGGCATCGGCAGGTTCGTCGGTTTGCCCTCTCCCGCTTGCGGGAGAGGGGTCGGGGGAGAGGGCGGGCGCTCGTTATGTCGTCGCGCTGGAGAGGCCACCGGATTTGCTTCCGGTGGCTCGTGTTCGCAGTTCGTGCGATTGCTGCGAGGCTCTCAACCTTAGAGCCCCAGCACCAGCTTCGCGATGATGTTGCGCTGGATTTCGTTGGAGCCGGCGTAGATCGATGCCTTGCGATAGTTGAAGTAGCGCGGCGCGAGCGGTGCGGCGTAGTCGGGGCCTATGTGCGGCCCTGCGGGGCGTCCCTGCTGTTCGGCCCATCCGTCCTGGACGAAGGGCAGCGCGTAGGGTCCGGCGGCTTCCACCGCCAGTTCGCTGATGGCCTGGATGGTTTCGGTGCCTGCCAGCTTGAGCATGCTGGAGGCGGCGCCGATCGAGGTGCCCGACGCTACGCTGGAGAACAGCCGCAGCTCGCTCGCTTCCAGCGCGGCGGCGCGTACGTGCAGCTCGGCCAGTTTGCGGCGGAAGCCGGGATCGTCGAGCAGGCGGCCGCCATCTTCGCCGGGTTCGTTCGCCGCGATGCGCGCTACCTTGATCAGTTGCTGGCGCAGCATCGGACCATAGCTGCCGCCGCGTTCGAATTCGAGCAGGTACTTGGCGTAGGTCCAGCCGAGGCCTTCTTCGCCGATGCGGTTTTCGACCGGCACGCGCACGTTTTCAAAGAAGACCTGGTTGACTTCCTGCTGGCCCGCGACCGGGCCGTCCAGCGTGGGCAGCGGCGCCACGGTGATGCCGGGCGTGCGCATGTCCACCAGCACGAAGGAGATGCCGTCCTGGCGGCGTGCGTCGCGGCTGGTGCGTACCAGGCAGAACATCCAGTCGGCCCATTGCGCGTGCGTGGTCCAGATCTTGGAGCCGTTGAGGACATAGTGCTCGCCGTCCTGGTCGCGCCCGCGTTCGGCGCGCATCTGCAGGGAGGCCAGGTCGGAGCCGGAGTTGGGTTCGGAGTAGCCCTGGCACCACCAGATGTCGGAGCGCAGGATGGGCGGCAGGAAACGCGCTTTCTGCTCGGGGCTGCCGTATTTCATGATCACCGGCGCCACCATCTTCAGGCCCATCGGCGATACGGTCGGGCAGCCGGCGGCGGCGGTCTCGGCCTGGAACAGGTAGCGCTGCGCCGGCGTCCAGCCGGGGCCGCCGTATTCCTCGGGCCAGTTCGGGGCGGCCCAGCCGCGCTCGAACAGTTTCTTCTGCCAGCGCACCTGGCCTTCCTTGTCGAGGTAGCCATTCTTGGTGCGCGCCATCAAGGCCTTGAGGCCGGGGTCGAAGGCCTCGGTGATCCAGGCGCGGACCTCGTCGCGGAACTGCAGTTCTTGCGGGGAGAAATCGAGATTCATCGGTGGGCCTCGGGATGTTCGTCAGTGCGGGCAGGGATGCGTGCGCTCACGCGGCAGCCGGATACAGCAGGTCGGCGTAGCGGCGCAGGTGATGTTCGGCCGAGCCAAACTGCAGGTCGATGGCGGTGACGCGCTTGAAGTAGTGCCCGACTGCAAGCTCCTCGGTCACGCCCATGCCACCGTGGATTTGCACCGCGGCCTGGCCCACGAACTTGCCGGCCTGTCCGGCCTGCGCCTTGGCGGCGCTGGCGGCCAGCGCGCGCTGTGCGGGATCGGCGCCTGCCTGCATGGCGGCGACCTGGGTCAGCGCCACGGTTTGTTCGAGCTGCACATACATGTCGGCCATGCGGTGCTGCAGCACCTGGAAGGTGGCGATCGGCGCGCCGAACTGCTTGCGCTGGCGCGCGTAGTCGACCGTATCGGCGAGCATCCGGCTCATCGCGCCGCCGGCTTCGGCGCACAGCGCCACGGCGGCGTCGTCGCTCAGGCGCTCGATCAGTGCCAGCGCGTCGCCCTCGGCGCCCAGCAGTGCGCTGTCCGGCACGAAGACGTTGTCGAGCAGGATGTCGGCGGCGCGCGAGCCGTCCACCGTGGGGTATTCCAGCAGCGTCACGCCCGGCGCGTTGCGCTCGATCCAGAACAGGCTGATGCCGGCGCGGTCGCGGCGCTGGCCGGCGGTGCGCGCGCTGACCACCAGGTGCGTGGCCCACGGCGCGGCCACCGCCACGGCCTTGTGCCCGCTCAGGCGCCAGCCGCCTTCGCCACGCGTGGCGCTGGTCGCGACGTCGTGCAGGCAATAGCGGCTGCGCGGTTCGCCGTGCGCCCAGGCTACCGTGGCTTCGCCGCCGATGATGGCGGGCAGCCAGTTGGCCGCCAGCGTTTCGCTGCCATGCAGCAAGGCGCCGCCGCCAAGCACTACGGTTGACAGGTAGGGCTCTACCACCAGGTGGCGGCCAAACTGCTCCATCACGATCATGTGTTCGATGGCGCCGCCGCCCAGCCCGCCGAAGCGCTCCGGGAACGCCGCGCCGAGCAGGCCCAGTTCCTGCGCCAGCGCCTTCCAGCACGCCGGCCGCCAGCCCGCCGGCGAGCGGAGCGCCGCCTGGCGCGCTTCGAAGTCGTAGTGATCGGCCAGGTAGCGCGCGAGCGTGTCGCGCAGCATCGATTGTTCTTCGCTGAATTGGAAATCCACTGTGGGTCCTCGGCGCGGTTGCTTTAGGGCACCTGCCATTATGCGAAGCGGCTGCGGCGCTGCATCGTCCGATGCGACGAATCGTCCCCGGCGCGCAAGCGCGCCTGCGCATCGATTGCGGCACCGCGTCAAGGCGCGTTCGTCGCTTCGGACGATGCCCGGGACGGCCGCGTGTCCGGACAATGTGGGTCGTCGTATTCCATGCCGGATTCCGCGGCATCCATCCAGTCAGCCAGTTCTGCCACACCCACTTCCAGGAGGGTCAGTCATGCACCCGCATGTTCACGCGCAGCGCACCCCGGACAAGCCGGCCATCATCATGGCGGGCGGCACCGTCGTCACCTACCGCGAGCTTGACGAGCGCTCCAACCAGGTGGCGCGCCTGTTCCGCGATCACGGCTTGCAGCCAGGCGACCGCGTGGCCTTCCTGCTGGAGAACCATCCGCGGCTGTTCGAGTTGTGCTGGGGCGCGCAGCGCTCGGGGCTGATCTACGTCTGTATCAGCACGCGGCTCAATGTGGACGACGCGGCGCACATCGTGGCCGATAGCGGCGCCAGGATGCTCGTCACCTCCCACGCGCAGGCCGCGGTGGCGCAGGGGCTGGCGGCCAGGGCGCCGGGCCTGGGCGCGCGCCTGATGATGGACGGCGCCGTGCCCGGCTTCACCGCTTATGAGACCAGCCTGGCGCAATACCCCGGCTGGCGCATCGAGGACGAATGCGCGGGCACGGACATGCTGTACTCCTCCGGCACCACCGGCCGCCCCAAGGGCGTATTCACGCCGCCGGCCAACCCGCAGATCGACGTGCCGGGCACGCTGGCGCTGATGTGCCAGTCGCTCTACCAGTTCGGCCCGGACATGCGCTACCTCTCGCCCGCACCGCTCTACCATGCGGCGCCGCTGCGCTACAACATGGCGGTGCAGCAACTCGGCGGCACCTCGGTGGTGATGGAGCATTTCGACGCGGAAGCATTCCTGCGGCTGGTGGCCGCGCACCGCATCACACACACCCAGGTCGTGCCGACGATGTTCTCGCGCATGCTCAAGCTGCCCGGAGCGGTGCGCCAGCGCCACGATGTTTCCTCGCTGCGCTTTGCCGTGCATGCCGCCGCGCCCTGTCCGGTGGCCGTCAAGGAGCAGATGATCGAATGGTGGGGCCCGATCATCTGGGAGTACTACGCCGGCACGGAGGGCAACGGGTCCACCGCGGTCGGTTCCGCCGACTGGCTCAGCCACAAGGGCACGGTGGGCCGCGCGTCGGTGGGCGAGTTGCGTATCTGCGACGACAGCGGCGCCGTGCTGCCGCCGGGCGAGCCGGGCATCATTTACTTCGCCGAGGGGCGCAGCTTTGTCTATCACAACGATCCCGAGAAGACCGTGCAGTCGCGCCACCCCGTGCATGCGGGCTGGACCACGCTGGGCGATGTCGGCTACGTGGACGAGGACGGCTATCTCTACCTGACCGACCGCAAAGCCAACATGATCATCTCCGGCGGCGTCAACATCTATCCGCAGGAGGCCGAGAACCTGCTGATGACCCATCCCAAGGTGATGGACGTGGCGGTGATCGGCGTGCCCAACGAGGACTTCGGGGAGGAAGTCAAAGCGGTGGTGCAGCCACTCGACATGGCGCACGCCAGCCCGGCGCTGGCCGACGAATTGCTTGCCTTTTGCCGCACGCACCTCTCGGCCATCAAGTGCCCGCGCTCGGTGGACTTTGCCGACGAACTGCCGCGGCTGCCGACCGGCAAGCTGCTCAAGCGGCTGCTGCGCGAGCGCTACTGGGCGGGACGGGAGAACAAGCTCGTCTAGGCGGGGGCATCCGGCGCGCATGGGTGCGCCGGGTGCCAGGCGGTCGTTTACGCCATAATCAGCCGTTCGATCCCTGGCGCATGTGGCGCCAGCAGCCGGCAACCATAAGCCGGTGCCGATCGCACGGCATCCGCCCGGCGTGGATGCCGCCGCCAACAGGAAGACACGGCGAATGGCAATTATCGAGGAGACCAGCGCGGGCCACGGGGGCGCAGCCCGCGCTGCCACGCTGGTGGCAAAGCTGCGCCCGCCCATGCTGACCCCGTTCCAGGTGGAACGCCGCGCCATTTGCGACGCGGTATGCGCGGCCGGCTTCGTCAAGCTGGTGCTGGTGCGCGCGCCGGCCGGTTTCGGCAAGACCACCGCCATGCTGCAATGCCGCGCGCGGCTGGATGCCGACGGCGTTGCCACCGCCTGGCTCACGCTGGACCGAGCGGACAACGACGCCACGCGGTTTCTCGGCTCGCTGGAAGCCGCTTTCGAGCTGGTGCTGCGCAAGGGGGGCGCGCCGCTCGCCGCCAGCCAGCCGGCGCCTCGGCCGGTGGGCGAGCAGGCTCTGGCGCTGATCGACCGCATGGCGGGCCACGACCGCCCCTTTACCCTGTTCCTGGACGACTTCGAGGCCCTGCAGAATCCCGCCGTTGCCGGCCTGGTCTGGCAGGTGGTGGAGCAATTGCCGCCTGGCGGCCGGCTGGTCGTCGGCACGCGCTGGGTGCCGGATTCCGGGCTGGCACGCCTGCGCGCGCGCGGCGAACTGCTGGAGATCGAGCCTGCCCAGCTGCGCTTTACCGCCGACGAAACCGATCATTTCCTGCGCAGCGCGCGCGGCCTGGCGCTGCAACCCGCGGCCATCTCCACGCTGCACCGCCGTACCGAAGGCTGGGCCACGGCGTTGTGGCTGGCCTCGGTGGCGCTGGAGCGGCGCGGCCAGCCGGATGCCTTCATCGCCGGCTTTTCCGGCTCCAACGCAGCCATTGCCGATTACCTCGTCGAAGACGTCTACCTGCACCTGCCCGATGCGGTGCGTGCTTTCCTGCTGCGCACCTCCATCCTCGACCAGCTCAGCGGGCCGCTGTGCGATGCCGTCTGCGGCACCGCCGACAGCGAGGAAATCCTCGCCTGGCTGGAGCGGGCCAACCTGTTCCTGATGCCGCTGGACGGCGAACGCCACGGCGGCGCCGAGCGTCCCGCCCAACCCAACGCGCGCTGGTACCGTTATCACAGCCTGTTCTCCAGCTTCCTGCGCGCGCAGCTCCAGCAGGGCATGCACGACGAGGTGCCGGCGCTGCAGATGGCCGCCTCGCGCTGGTATGAGGCGCAGGGCCGCCCTGTACCCGCCATCGAACATGCGCTGGCGGCCGGCGCGGTCGGCCACGCGCTTCCGCTGCTGGCGGGCTCCGTGGACGACCTGCTGGCGCAGGGGCGCATGCGCCTGCTGACGCGCTGGCTGGACGCCGTGCCGGCCGGCGCGCTGGCGGCTTGGCCCAAGTTGCAGATCGCCCATGTCTGGGCCTTGTCGTTTACGCGCGGACCGGCCGACGCCATCGCGCTGCTGCAGACCATCCCGCTGGCCGGCGCCGAGGGCGACCTGCTGGCCCACGTGCGCGCGCTGCGCCATATGCTGCTGAACATGATGGACCGCTTCGACGAGGCGCGCGCCTACAGCCGCGACGATCCGCTGCCGCTGCCGATGGGCTACCCGTTCCCGGATTCCATCCTCGCCACCTCGATGGCGCGCATGGCCGCGGTGACCGGCGACTACCGCGAGGCGCGGCGGCTGCTGGGCGTGGCCCGCCAAGTGGTGCGCGGTTCCGACAGCAATTTCAACAAGATTTTCTCGGAATCGGTGGAAGGGCTGATCGACCTGCGCCAGGGGCGACTGCAGCAAGCGCTGGCGCGTTTCCGCATTGCCGCCAGCACCATGCTGCCGAACCGCTACGGTCCCACCAACGGCAACGCCATGGCCGGCATCCTGCTGGCCGAAGCGCTCTACGAGATCAACGAGCGCGAGCGCGCGGAGCGCCTGCTCAATGTGTACGTACCGCTGGCACGCGACCTCGGCCTGCCCGACCAGATCATCACCGGCCATACCGTGCTGGCCCGCATCGCCTGCGATCGCGGCGACGTGGACGGCGCGCACGAATGGCTGGCCGCGCTCGAGCACCTCGGCCATCATCGCGGCCTGCCGCGGCTGGTGCTGGGCGCCATGCTGGAGCGCGCCCGGCTGGCCCTGCTGCAGGGTAACCAGCACGCTGCCGAGGAGGCGCTGCTGCATGCCGCGGACCCGGCACTGTGGCGGGCGCGTCCCGGCGTCAGTGCCGTCAGTTCCTTTGCCAACGACGTGGAAGACGTGCCCATGGGGCGGCTGCGGCTGGCACTGTTCACCGAGCCCTCGGCCGCCACGCGCGAGGCGATCGAGAAAGAACTCGCTGCCGCCGAGCGGGCGCAGCTGATGCGGCGCGCGCTCAAGCTGCGCATCCTGCTGGCGCTGGCCTGCCAGCGCGGCGGGGATGCCGCGCGGGCGCTGCTGACGATGGGCGAGGCACTGCGCTTCGGGGCGGCGGAAGGCTTTATCCGCATCTTCGCCGACGAGAGCACCGAGATCCGGCGGCTGGTGGGCGAGGCCTGCGTGCGCCAGGGCAGCGCGCTGCCCGCGGGCTACGTCGAGCGGTTGCTGCAGGCTTGCGGCGGCGCCCCGGAGCCGGCCGACCCCGCCGCCATGCAGGCCCGCCACGGCCTGCTGGAGCCGCTCACGCCCAAGGAGCAGAAGGTGCTGCAGCTGCTGGCCGAGGGCTTCTCCAATGTGGCAATGGCCGACCGGCTCTTTGTCTCGGAGACCACGGTACGCACCCACCTGCGCAATATCAGCGCCAAGCTGCGCGCCAGCAACCGCACGCAGGCGGTGGCTATCGCGCGGCAGCTGGGTTTGCTGTAGCGATCCTCAGGCGGCGCCGCGTGGAAGCAGGGCCACGGCGTCGTCATACAGCGCGCGCGGGATGAGCACGCCATGGCGCAGGCTGGCTTCGCGCGCCCGATAGCGTCGCTGCGAAGGCAGCCGCGCCCCTTGTCCGAGCATCGCCTCGAACAGGCTTTCCGCCCGCGCCAGTTCCGCCTCGCACTGCGCGCCCAGAAAGCGCGCGGGATCGATGGCGATGATCAGCTCGCCCCCCATCGGCGACGACTTCGTGCCCGCATCGTAGGCCAGCGAATCCATGCTGGTCATGTCGGCGATCAGCGGACCGGCGAGCAGTTCGACCATGGCGGCAAGGGCCGCGCCCTTGTGCCCGCCGAAAGTCAGCATGGCGCCGTGGTCCAGCACGGTGGCGGCGTCGGTACAGGATTTCCCGTCGGCGTCGATGCCCCAGCCTTCGGGGATCGGCTTGCCCGCGCGGCGATGCAGTTCGATCTCGCCGCGCGCCACCGTACTGGTGGCGAAGTCGAAGATGAAAGCGGGCTGGCCGGCGCGCGGCCAGCCGAAGGCCAGCGGATTGGTGCCGAACAGCGGCTTGCTGCCGCCCGCGGGCGTGACCCAGGCATGGCTGGGCGTGCAGGCCAGGGCGACCAGGCCGGCATCGGTCAGTGGTTCGATGTCCGCCCACAAGGCGGAGAAATGCACGCAGCGGTTGATGCCCAGCGCCGCGATCCCCTGCGAGCGGGCCTTGCCGATCAGGTATGGCAACGCCGTCTTGTAGGCCACTTGCGAGAAGCCGCGCATGGCATCGACCCGCAGCAGTGCGGGCGCCATTTCGTGCAGCTTGGGCATGGCGTCCGGCGACACCTTGCCGGCCCTGAGCGTGGCGATGCAGCCGAGCAGCCGGTAGAGGCCATGGGAAGCGCAGCCGTCGCGCTCGCCGGCGACCAGCGTATCGGCCACGGCCTCGACATGCGGATCGCTGAACCCGTGATGCCGCAGCACGGCGGTGGCCAGCGCGCGGACTTCGCGCAGGGAGAGGCGCTCGGTGGCGGTGCCGCGCGGCTGCCTGTGCCGCCGTGGGGCGATGGGATCGTTCATCGGGGCTCCGGGTTGAGGTGGAGGTGGAGGGTAAGGTTGAGGTTGAGGCAATCGCTATTCGTCATCGTCACCGCCGAGATCCATCAGCGCGGAAGGTATGCCGGTGCGGGCGCCCCAGCCATAGATCCCCAGCGCGACAAGCGCCACCAGCGCGGTGTCCCACGGATGGCCGATCGCGCCGATGCCGCCGAAGGAGCCCAGGTAGGAGGCCACGATGATCAGCACATAGAAGGCGATCAGCCATAGCGAGGACTTCACCTGTTGCGCCAGGCCAAGGCGATGGGTGGGTACCGCGCGCCTGCAAAGCAGGTAGACCAGGAACATGGCGATCTGCAGTCCCAGCAGCCAGGACACCGTGCCCCAGCCGGACCAGTACACGATCAGCGCGGCGACGATGAACGAGAGCGGGCCGAGCACGGCCAGCCACCGGACCCGGAACGGCCGGCGCAGGCCGGGCGCGTTGCGGCGCAATGCGGCCACCGTGACGGGCGCGACCGCGTAGCTCAGCACCAGCGCGGCCGACACCACGTTGATCATGGCCTCCCACGAGGGAAAGGGCAGGGTCCAGAACACGGACAGCGCGAAGGTCAGCCACAAGGCCGGCCGCGGAATCCCCGAGGCCGCGTCGATACGCGAGAACAGCTTGAAAAAGGTGCCGCCGCGCGCCCAGCCGTAGACCACGCGGGGCGTGGCGTTCATGTAGATATTGCCGGTGCCGCTGGGCGAGATCACCGCGTCCGAGACCACCAGGAAGGCCAGCCAGCCCACGCCGAGCGCCAGCGCGATATCGCGGTAAGGCAGCGCGAACGCCTTGCCGACGCCACGCCAGCCGTCCGACAGCGTCTCGGCCGGCACGCCGCCGAGGAAGGCGATCTGCAGCAGCACGTAGATCAGGGTGGACAGCAATACCGACAGGATCAGCGCGATGGGAATGGTGCGCTGTGGCGAGCGGACTTCGCTGGCCACCGAGATGATCGGCGTCAGCCCGAGGTAGGCAAAGATGATGCCCCCGGCGGAAACGGCGGCCTGGATGCCGGACAGCCCGAACGGCGCGAAGCCATGCACCTGCAGATTGGCCGGCTTGAAATGCGTGAACAGCACCACGATGACCAGCAGCGGCACCACGAACTTGAACACGCTGACGATGTTGTTGGCGCGCGCGAAGGTCTTGACGCTGTAGTAGTTGAGCACGAAGAACAGGCACAGCATCGCGAACTGCGCCGCCCAGCCGAGCGGGGTGGGACGGCTCGATCCCGGCTGGCTCAGGAAGGGGAACCAGGCCGCCGCATACTGGCGCGCAGCCACGACTTCGATGGCGATCAGGCTGGAGAAGGCGATCAGCGTGATCAGGCCCATCAGGTAGCCCATCAGCTCGCCGTGGGAATAAACCGGGTAGCGGATGATGCCGCCCGCGCGCGGCAGTGCCGCGCCCAGCTCGCAGTAGACGATGCCGAGCAGCAGCACGGCAAAACCGCCCAGCAGCCAGGAGACGATGCCGGCCGGCCCGGCGATGGCGGACACGTGGCTGGCGGCGAACAGCCATCCCGACCCGAAGATCGCGCCCAGGCCGATAAAGGTGAGATCGGTGAGGGTGAGCTGCCGCTTGAACTTGCCTTGCACTGGAGACATGGGGACTCCTTGGTCATCGGGGGATGGCGGCCGCGCGGGCCGGCGGCGCAGTCTCAGGCCCGCAGGCCGACGTCCGGCAGCACCGGGCGCGTGGCCATGGCCTGTGCGACCACCGTCATCACCTGTTCCAGTGCCTCGCCCTGCAGCGGCAAGCGCGGCGGCCGCGTGACGGCGCTCCCGCGCCCGGCGAGTTCCTCGCACAGCTTGATGCACTGGACCAGGTCCGGGCGCGAGTCCAGGTGCAGCAGCGGCATGAACCAGCGGTATAGCGCCAGCGCCTCGTCGAAGCGCCGTTGACGGGCCAGGCGGAACAGCGTCTCGCCTTCCTTCGGGAAGGCGTTGGACATGCCCGAGATCCAGCCCTCGGCGCCCACGGCAATACTTTCCAGCACCACGTCGTCCAGCCCGGCGAACAGCACGAAGCGGTCGCCCACGGCGTTGCGCAGGTCGATGAAGCGGCGCGTATCGCCGGAGGAATCCTTGAAGCAGACGATGTTCTCGCAATCGGCGAGCGAGACCAGGATGTCCGGTGTGATGTCGCTGCGGTAGACCAGCGGGTTGTTGTAGAGCATGACCGGCAGGTCCGTGGCGGTGGCGATGTCGCGGAAGTGCGCGGCGGCTTCGTGCGGCTTGGCGGAGTAGACCAGCGCCGGCATCACCATCACGCCGTCGACGCCGACCCGCGCCGCTTCGCTCACCATGTCCCGGGCGAAGGCGGTGGTGAATTCGGCAATGCCCGCAATGACCGGGATGCGGCCCTTGGCGGCGTCTTTCGCCGCTTCGATCACGGCAAGCTTTTCCCTGGTGGACATCGATGTGTTCTCGCCCACGGTGCCGCACACCACCAGGCCGGAGACCCCGTCGGCAACCAGGTTGCACATCACCTTATGGGTGGCTTCGATATCCAGCGAGTAATCGGCCTTGAATTGCGTGCTGACGGCGGGAAATACACCGGTCCAATGGATGGCGTTGCGGCTCATATCGTCTCCTTTCGTGTACGTGGGGTGTGCCGGCACGGCATCACCTGGCCACCAGCCTTCAGGTTCGCAGTTGCGCGCCGTTCGGGCTTGAGGCTTTCCGCAAAGCAGGTAGACGAAATCGGCACAATACGAGCCCGCATCGGGCGAGGCCGCGCAAGCGGGTTCGACGGGGGCGGCCTTTTGCGCGCCCGCCGTTCAATCGTGCGCGGCGGGCTTGCCGGCCGGCGGCCTGAACTGCCGCGGCGTGAGTCCGGTCAGGGCCTTGAACTGCCGGGTGAAGGCGCTGTGATCGGTATAGCCGCACTCGAGCGCGATGTCGGTGATCGGCATATCGGTGGACAGCAGCTCGGACGCGCGCTCCAGCCTTGCCTTGTGGATCATCTGGCGCGGCGTCAGGTGGAAGATGCGCTTGCAGTAGCGCTCCAGCTGCGCCGCCGACAGGCCGGTCAGCCTGGTCAGTTCGGAAAGCAGGATGGGGCGCATGTAGTGCTCGCGGATATAGGTGTCAACCGCCGCCAGCCGCTGGTAGGCCGGATGCGTGTCCCTGGCGCACTGCAGGTCGTGGGAGATGCCGGCCATGCCGATGATGCGGCCATCGCGATCCAGCAGGGGGCGCTTGCAGGTCATGCACCAGCCCGCATCGCGCGCGGGATAAAGATGGAGCTCAAGCTGCTGCGCAATGGCGCAGCCGGTATCCAGCACGCGCCGGTCCTGCTCCGTGTAGCGCTGGCCGAGATAGGCGGGAAAGACCTCGGCCGACGTCTTGCCAAGCAGGGGCTCGATCCGCTTGAAGCCGCAGCGGGTAGCCAGCGTGAGGTTGGCGACCAGATAGCGCGCCTGGCGGTCCTTGATGAAGAACACCACGTTGGGAATGGCGTTCAGCAACGGCGTGATCAGCGACATGGCATTGAGCAGGGTGGCCATGTCGCGCGGGCGCTGCTTCGATAGGCCCGCGCAGATGTCGGCGAGGTGAGTGATGTTGTCGGCCTCGCCCTGGCTTGCCGGTGCTGGCGAGTGCTGCCGGGGCAGGATGGCGGGGGCGGTGCGGGAGAGCGATGGCGGCATATTGTCTCCTGAGGGCTTTTTAGTTCATCGGATTTCCGGGTGCGTCGATCCACGGATCTACCTGTGGTCTTCTCAGCCGTCGTCATGTCAAGCCGCGCTGGCGCATCCCGTCAGCCTGTCAGCTTCCCCCGTTCTCGTCCAGCATCAATGTGCCGATCCGCGCGGGAGACAGCGGCGGGCGCGGCGTGGACCGCGTCCAGCCGAACAGGACGCGGCCGGCCGTGGCGCAGACGCGTCCCTGGCAGGCGCCCATGCCGCAGCGGCTCTGCATCCTGGCCATCCAGGCATCCGGATATGCCTGGATGGCCGATAGCGGCACATCCTCGCAGCGGCACAGCGGCGTGTCGGCGCGGGCCAGGGTCTTGAGCGCGGGGTCGAGCGCGAACGTGGTCCGCACCTGTTCCGCGAATGCATGCCAGCGGGCGCGCGTTGCCGCCAGCGCGCCAGCCCGGTCGTCGGCGCCCGCTGCCGCGTAGCCGGCGATCCTGCCTTCGAGCAGGGCCAGCTCGCTGCCGCCGATGCCAGTGCATTCCCCCGCCGCATAGACGTGGGGCAGGCCGGTGCGCTGGAGCGCATCGACGGCAATCGCATCCGATTCGGGGTCGAGCGGGCAGCCCAGCAGCGCGGCCAGCCCGCTATTCGGCACCAGCCCGAAGCCGCACGCCAGCCGGTCGCAGGCAAGCGCCACGGTACGGCCGCCCTGGCTGATGCGCACCGCGCGCAGGCGCTCGTCGCCCAGTGCCTCCACCACATGGGAGCCCGCCCGATAGTGGCCATCCAGCAGGGCGACGGCCTGTGCCGCCTTGGACGGCCAGCGCCACAGCGCGCCGGCGAAGCGCGTCAGGCGCGACAGTGGCGCCTGCTCGGCGATGCGCGCGACGTGCGCGCCGTGCCGTCGCGCCGTGGCGGCCGCCGCCAGCAGCAGCGGCCCGCTGCCGGCAATGACGATGCGCTCGCCTCTGACCGGCGTGCCCGCCTTGACCAGGGCCTGTAACCCGCCCGCTCCGCTCACGCCGGGCAGGGTCCAGCCGGGAAAAGGCAGCAGCAGTTCGCGCGCACCGGTGCACAGGATCAGGTTGCGGAATTGCAGGTGCATGGCGCTCTCGTCGCTCTCGTCGCTCTCAACCAGCAGCGTGTGGGGTGCTGGCGCGGCGATCACGCGCGTCGAGGCGTACAGCGCGATGCGGCCGTGCGCGGCGATGGCGTGGCGCAGGCTGCGCGCCTGCGCTGGCAGCCGCTCGCCCGGCCCATCGCGCCAGATCTGTCCGCCGGGCGCCGGGTTGTCGTCGATCAGCGCGACGCTGCATCCGCTCCCGGCCGCCGCGCGCGCCGCCGCCATGCCGGCGGGCCCGGCGCCAACGATCAATACGTCGTAGCGGCGCTGGCAAGCGGCAGGTGCCTGCCCGGTGCCTGTGTGCCGCGCGCTCATGGCGTGCGCTCCAGCACCATGCCCTCCCGGCACGTGATCTGGCACGCCAGCCGGCGCCGCCCGTCGATGGTCATGCGGCATTCCTGGCAAATGCCCATGCCGCAAAACGGCGTGCGCGGCTCGCCGCCGCAGGCGCGGCGGGTGAACGGCCGGTCGCTATAGGCCATGGCCGCCGCCACGGAGATGCCCGCCGGCACCCGCAGCGCGCTGCCATCCAGGAGGACGTTCACGGTCGGGTTACCGGCCCGGTTGCGTTTCATGCATGGTCTCCCTGCCGGGGCCAGAAGCGGTCTTCGTGGCTGCGGCGAAGCGGCTGAAGGAAAAAGGCGCCGGATCAATCGGGGCCCGGTGGCCCAGCAGCAGCGACGCCAGCAGGCGCGCGCTGCCGGGCGCGGTGGTCACGCCCAGCCCCTCGTGGCCCACCGCCAGCCACAGGCCCGGCTGTCCGGGGTGGGCGCCGACGATGGGCAGCCCGTCGGGTGTGGCGGCGCGAAAACCGGTCCAGCAGCGGATCGCGTTCATGTCGGCGAGGGCGGGCAGGTAGGCGGCGGCGCGCTGGAGCATGCGGGCCATCACCTGGCTATCCACGGCAGCGTCGAGGCTGTCGAACTGGCGCGACGAGCCGATCAGCAGCTGGCCCGTGGGGCGCGGCTGCACATTGAAGGCGACCGAAGTCCCATCGCTGTGGTGCGCGCTCGCGGCATAGCCGAGTTCGACCAGTTGATGGTTTACGCAGGCCGGGTAGCGGTCGGTAATGACGAGATGCCCCTTCCTGGCGCGGATCGGCAGCGCGGGCAACAGTTGCGTTGCCTGGATGCCGTTGGCGACGACGACCGCGGTGGCGGTCAGCCGCCTGCCGTCTTCCAGGGTGACATGGTTTGCCTCCACCGCGCTCACCGTGGCGTGCAGAAGGTTTATGCGCGATGCCCTCTGCGCGAGCAGCCATGGCGCCACGGCCGGGGCGTAGACGATGGCATCGCCCGCGACCTTGAGCGCGCCCGCCAGGCCCGGCCGCAGCATGGGCTCCTGGCGCGCCAGTTCGCCGGCATCCAGTGTGGCGCTCGGGATGCCCTGCGTCCGCAGCGCGTCGTGCCGCTGGCGGGCCAGGTCCATTTCCGCGGCATTGCTGGCCAGCCACAGCGTGCCGCACTGGCGATAGGCGCAGCTGGCCGGCATGTCGCGGGCGAGTTTCCGCCAGAGCCTGAGCGAGCAAGCGCACAGGTCACGCTCGGCGGCGGTGTCGTCCATCATCACCAGATGGCCCATGCCGGCGTGGGTGGCGCCGCCTGCGCGGCTGTCCAGCACGCAGACATCCAGCCCGTTCCCGGCCAGTTCGAAGGCGCAGGCCGCGCCGACGATCCCGGCGCCGATCACGATGACATCGCCGCAAGCCTGCGCGGGCCTCATGCGCCGATGCCCCAGGCGAAGGGATCGTCGTGCGCGATCAGCAGCGTGGCCTCGGCATACACATGCGCGCGGCCGTGGATGGTCGGGATGATGCGGCCGGGTTCGTCGGCGGGCGCATAGTGCGCCACGAAGCGGCTGCCGGTCACGCTGGCCTGGCGCCAGGGTGTGCCGGGCGCGAGCTTGCCGTCCGCTGCCAGGCAGGCGAGCTTGGCGCTGGTGCCAGTGCCGCACGGAGAGCGGTCGTAGGCCTTGCCCGGGCACAGCACGAAATTGCGGCTGTCGGCTTCATCGGCATCGTCGGGCGTGCAGAACAGTTCGATGTGGTCGACCGGCGCGCCGTCCGGCGCTGCGATGCCCGTCTGTTCGAGCGCCTGCCGCACGGCCCATGCGAATGCGGTCAGCGCCTCCAGGTTGTCGCGCGCGATGCGCTGGCCATGGGCTTCGATCAGGAAGAACCAGTTGCCGCCCCAGGCGATGTCGCCGGTGACGCGGCCGTGGCCCGGCACGTCGACGGCCACCGCACGCCGGTAGCGCCAGGCGGGCACGTTGCGCACGCCGACCGAGCCGTCTTCATGCAGCGTGGCCTCCACCGTGCCCACCGGCGTATCGATGCTGTGCCGGCCCGGCGCGATGCGCCCGAGATGCGCCAGCGAGGCCACCAGCCCGATGGTGCCGTGGCCGCACATGCCCAGGTAGCCGCTGTTGTTGAAGAAGATCACGCCCGCGCAGGCACCGGCGGAAACCGGCGGGCACAGCAGCGCGCCGACCATCACGTCGCTGCCGCGCGGCTCCAGCACGGTGGCGGCGCGCCAGCGGTCGTGCTCGCGCGCGAGCCGGCCCAGCCGCGCGGCCATGCCGCCGCTGCCCAGATCGGGGAAACCGTCGATGACCAGCCGGGTGGGTTCGCCGCCGGTGTGGGAGTCGACCACCCTGATCTGGCGGGGAGCGGGCGGTGAAGACACCGTGGAGCTTGCGTCGGAAGGCGGGGCGCTCGGATGCATGGCGGGAATGCCCAGGGGGCCAAGTGTGGATGACCCCTACAGCGTGGCATGGCCGCCTTCTGCTGACTTGTCGTCTTTCCCCTGCGGCGATGACGAAATCGGCATAGTGGCAAGCCGCTGCCCACCGCTGCCGCCGCTTGCCGCAGGGGCCTCAGATGCCGATGAACTCGGTGAACTCGGCGAGCGGCGCGCGCGTGGCGCGCAGCTGGTTGACCGGCGCTTGCGCGTCTTCATAGCCAATCGCCATGCCGGTAAACAGCATGCGTTCGGGCGGAATGGCGAGAAAGCCCGATATGGTTTCCGGGTAGATCGCCCAGCATTCCTGCGCGCAGCTGTCCAGCCCATGCTCGCGCAACAGCAGCATCACCGTTTGCAGGTACATGCCCAGGTCCGACCACTGCGGCGGGCCCATGCGGCGGTCCACGGTGCAGAACAAGGCCAGCGGCGCGCCGAAGAACGTGAAGTTATTGGCAAACTGGGCCATGCGCGCCCGCTTGTTCTCGCGCGGGATGCCCAGGCAGCGATAGAGGTCCTCGCCCACCTGGAAGCGGCGCTCGCGATAGGGCGAGACCAGGTCGCGCGGGTAGATGTCGTACTCGCTCCCTTCGCCGCCGGGCATGCCGGCGATGCGCTCGCGCATGGTGGCCTTGAGCCGCTCCAGCGGCTCGCCGCCCACCACGTGCAGGTGCCAGGGTTGCAGGTTGCCGCCCGACGGCGCGCGCGCGGCTTGCTCCAGCACGTCGCGAATGACCTCCGGCGGCACCGGCGTGGGAAGGAAGCCGCGTACCGATTTGCGGGTCTGGACTGCCATGCTGACTTTCACGCTGTTTTCCTTGGGGCTCGGCGGGGGATCAATGGCATCAGATAAAGGGCGGCTCGCTGCCCCAGTCGAAGAAGTCCGGCATGTCCTGCGACACGCGCTCCGGGAAGCTGGCCGGGCGTTTCTCCAGGAAGGCGCTGACGCCCTCCTTGACGTCCGCCGACTGGCCGCGCGACTGGATTGCGCGGCTGTCCAGGCGGTGCGCTTCCATCGGGTGGCTGGCGCCCGCCATGCGCCAGATCAGCTGGCGCGAGATGGCGACGGATACCGGCGCGGCGTTGTCCGCGATCTCGCGGGCCAGCGCCTGCGCGGCCGGCAGCAGGTCTTCGGGCGCGTGCAGCGAGCGCACCAGCCCGCGCTCCAGCGCTTCCTGCGCCGAGAACACGCGGCCGGTATAGCACCACTCAAGCGCCGTCGAGATGCCGACCACGCGCGACAGGAACCACGACGATGCCGCCTCCGGCGTGATGCCGCGGCGCGCGAACACAAAGCCGAACTTGGCGTCGGTGGAGGCCAGGCGGATATCCATCGGCAGTTGCATGGTCACGCCGATTCCCACCGCGGGCCCGTTGACCGCGGCGATCACCGGCTTGAGGCTGCGGAAGATACGCAGTGCCACGCGGCCGCCGCCGTCGCGGTGCGCCGCTTCCTTGCTGGCGCCGTAGCGCTTCTCGTAATCGAAGGTGGAGCCGCCCGAGGACAGGTCGGCACCGGCGCAGAAGGCGCGCCCGGAGCCGGTGACGATCACCGCGCGGACGTTGTCGTCGGCGTCGGTGGCGTCAAAGGCATCGATCAGCTCCTGCATCATCTGCGCGGTGAAGGCATTGAGCTTGTCCGGGCGGTGCAGGGTGATGGTGGCGACACCCCGGTCGACGGCGTATTGCAGGGTTTCGAAGCTGGGGGAAGTCGTGGAACTGGAATTGCTCATGGCTGGCCTTGGCTGCTCGAAAGGGTTGGTAGGTAAGGTAGTGCAGAATCGTGCGCCTGCAATCGTCGAATCCGACGAGGTAGCCGCCGCCGCCCCGCCGTAGACTGGCGCCAGGAGGCCTGGCGGCGAGATAGCGGCGAAGGGCGGCGCAAGCATGGCAGGCAAGGCAAAGAACCTGAAAGACAAGAAGCGAGAAGGAACCACATGAAGACGCGCATTACCGAATTGCTGGGTACCCGCTACCCGATCATCCAGGGCGGCATGCAGTGGGTAGGCTACGCCGAGATGGCCGCCGCGGTATCCAACGCCGGCGGGCTTGGCGTGCTGACCGCGCTGACCCAGCCCACGCCCGAGGCCCTGGCCGCCGAGATCCGCCGCACCCGCGAGCTGACCGACCAGCCCTTCGGCGTCAACCTGACGCTGCTGCCCTCGATCAACCCGCCCCCGTACGCGCGCTACCTCGACGTGATCATCGAAAGCGGCATCAAGGTGCTGGAAACCGCCGGCAACAATCCCAGGGAGCATATTGCGCGTGCCAAGGCAGCCGGTATCAAGGTGATCCACAAATGCGTGGCCATCCGCCATGCGCTGTCGGCCGAGCGCCTGGGCGTGGACGCGGTGTCGATCGACGGCTTCGAGTGCGCGGGCCATCCCGGCGAGGACGACGTGCCGGGCATGGTGCTGATCCCGCTGGCGGCGCGCCGGCTGGGCATTCCGGTGATCGCTTCCGGCGGCATCGCCGACGGGCGGGGCATGGCCGCGGCACTGGTGCTGGGCGCCGAGGGCGTCAACATGGGCACGCGCTTCTGCGCCACCCGCGAGGCGCCGATCCACCACAACGTCAAGCAGGCGCTGGTGGACGCGAGCGAGCGCGACACCAACCTGATCTTCCGCACGCTGCACAACACGGCGCGCGTGCTCAAGAATGCGGTCTCCGATGAAGTCGTCACCATCGAACGCCAGCCCGGCGGCGCCCAGTTCGAGGACGTCAAGCACCTGGTGGCGGGCGTACGCGGCAAGGCCGCGCTCGCCGCCGGCGAGACCGATGGCGGCATCATCAGCGCCGGCCAGTGCGTGGGCCTGATCGACGATATCCCGACCTGTGCCGAGCTGATCGAGCGCATGGTGGCCGAATGCCGCGAGCAGCTCGGCGTGGCGTCGCGCTATTTCGCGGCGTGAGGCGGCGCGACAGGCATGGCTGAATCCAACCAATCTTCCGGCGCCGCTGGTGCCGATGCCGCCGACGCTGCCGACGCGGTCCCGCCGGGCTTCAAGGCCATGCGTCCCAGCGGCGGCTTTCTTGCCCATCTCGGCCAGCTCTACGTGGACAGCGGGCAGCGCGCGGTGGGCGTGCGCATCGGCAAGCATCACCTCAACCCGCTCGGCATCCCGCATGGCGGCATGCTGGCCACGCTGGCCGATACCGCCATCGGCATGATGATGCTGATGGAGGGCGAGCGCATGCCGCCCGCCGTGACCGTCAATCTCAGCCTGGACTATTTCGATGCCGCCCGCCTGGGCGAGTGGATCGAGGCGCATGTCGAGTTCGACAAAATGGGTTCGCGGCTGCGCTTCGGCCATTGCCGCGTGATGGCCGGCGAGCGCTGCCTGCTGCGCGCCACGGCCATTTTCTCGGTGCTGGCGCCCCGCACCTGAAGGGCGGCAACCTGCGTTCGCGCGATCGCCGGCACCGCGCAATCGTCGCTTCCGACGACGCCGGCCGCCCGGCTGCTGCGCCAGAATCCGCAACAGGTTAGCGAGGCTTGCCGTGCCATTCCCGGCGCGCGGCCACCACGGGCGGATCCGCCCGCAACGATAAGGGGAGAACACATGGCAGAGGCATACATCGTAGCGGCCGCGCGGACCGCGGGCGGGCGCAAGGGCGGCAAGCTGGCGGGCTGGCATCCGGCCGATCTCGCCGCGCAGGTACTGAATGCGCTGGTGGAACGCAGCGGCGCGGACCCGGCGCTGATCGACGACGTGATCATGGGCTGCGTGGGCCAGGCCGGCGAACAGGCCGGCAATGTGGCGCGCAATGCCGTGCTGGCCTCGCGCCTGCCGGAAAGCGTGCCCGGCACCTCGGTCGACCGCCAGTGCGGCTCGTCGCAACAAGCCCTGCACTTCGCCGCGCAGGCGGTGATGTCGGGCACCATGGACATCGTTATCGCCGCCGGCGTGGAGAGCATGACGCGCGTGCCGATGGGGCTGCCGTCCACGCTGCCGTTCAAGAACGGCTTTGGCAGTTCGATGAGCCCGGCCATGCAGGAGCGCTATCCTGGCGTGAAGTTCAGCCAGTTCACCGGCGCCGAGATGATGTCGCGCAAGTACGGCCTCACGCGCGACGATCTTGACCGCTACGCGCTGGAAAGCCATCGCCGTGCCATCGCCGCTACGCAGGCGGGGCGCTTCAAGGACGAAATCGTGCCGGTGGCGGTGCGCGCCGCTGACGGCAGCGGCAATGGCGAGTTGCATACGGTGGATGAAGGCATTCGCTTCGAGGCCAGCCTGGAGTCTATCGGCAGCGTCAAGCTGATCGAGGAAGGTGGCACAGTTACCGCTGCCAGCGCTAGCCAGATCTGCGATGGCGCGGCCGGCCTGATGGTGGTCAGCGAAGCCGGGCTGAAGAAGCTGGGCGTCAAGCCGCTGGCACGTATTCACCATATGTCGGTGCTGGGCCATGATCCCGTGATCATGCTGGAGGCGCCGTTGCCGGCTACGCTGCGGGCGCTGGGGAAGGCTGGCATGAAGATCGGGGATATCGACCTGTTCGAGATCAATGAGGCGTTTGCGCCGGTGCCGCTGGCGTGGCTCCAGACCACGGGTGCGGATCCGGCGCGCATGAATGTGAATGGCGGGGCCATTGCGTTGGGGCATCCGCTAGGGGGGTCGGGGGCGAAGCTGATGACTACGCTTGTGCATGCGCTGCATGCGCAGGGTAAGCGGTATGGGTTGCAGACGATGTGTGAGGGGGGGGGGATGGCTAATGTGACGATCGTTGAACGGTTGTAGGTTGTTGGGCTGCCTTCGCTGTTTTTTTTGCGGCGTTGGCCTTTGCACCCAACAGCGTACGACATCCCCCTG
>NZ_JFJV02000054.1:0-915 GCF_000611145.1 Cupriavidus sp. SK-3
GCGTGCCGGGCGGCTCGTGGGAAAAGGTGCCTTGGAGCATCACAATCGCCATATGCTCGGAAAGCTGGCGGATGCGCTCGGCCAGCACGCGCAGCGCCGGTGTGTGGGCGTCCAGGCGATGATCGGTCGAATCGCCGGAGACGACGCCGACCTGACTTCCGGCCGCGATCGCGTGTTCGACGGCGAAGCCGAAGCAGCGATCCGCTTCGGCCAGATTGCCCGTCGAGTAATGCAAATCAGAAAAGTGAGCCAACAACAGGCTCTCACTCGCGTTGAGCATGATGTGATTCTCCAAAGGAATGGTGCGCCGATTTGGCGCGCGGGAAAAAGAACGTGGCCCGGCTGGGCCACAGGTGAAAAGAAATGGGGCAGAAGTGGAAGATGAGGTGAACGACGCGTTGCACGCCGTTCAACTATTCCATCGTCAGACAGGCTGTGTGGCTTCGAGGACGCGGGAGCGCACCTGCTCACGGAAGGCCAGCGGGTTAGCCAGCGCGGTTTGCATCTCGCCGATCATGCTGTCAACGTCGTTAGGCCGCTTCGTCCAGCCCTGACCGTACTCGATCCGGGCAAAGGTCAGCAGATCCATGCGCTCCTGGCCGACCGACATACCAAGGCGGGCGGCGAGGTCGGCGAGGATGCTCTCTCGGTCCTCGGGATCGACCGCGGTCGGCATCGGTGCAGGCATCGGTGCGGGCATCGGCGAAGTGACCGGTGTCGACGCGGGCGTCGGAGCCCGTTCAGGCTCCAGTGGCATTGCGCCAGAGATGTCGACGAGCGGCGCCATGGAAGGCCCATCACCTGCGGGCGTTGCGCCTTCTAGCAACGCGACCGACTTGCTTGCCGCGTCCAGTGCCGGCGCTATCTGATCCGCGCTATCCAGCAGCGCGCCCAGGTCGATCTCCGCATCCAGCA
>NZ_JFJV02000055.1:0-21715 GCF_000611145.1 Cupriavidus sp. SK-3
GAACCGCTCGGGCCGCACCTGCTGGCGCGCCAGCAGCATCGCGGGGATTTCGGTTTCCATCGTGGTGTTGGAACTCGGCACGATCTGGCCGATCCGGAAAGTCTTTTGCACGGGGCGCTCCGTTATGTCGGGGTTCAAAGCTTGAGAATGCGTTCGGCGTTGCCATGGCAGACGAGGCTTCGGGTCGCGTCGTCCATCGGTGCCTGCTCGATAAAGTCCGCGGCGATCGCGGTGGATTCGTAGGGATAGTCGACCGAGAACAGCACGGCCTCTGCGCCCATCTCGGCAATGGCGCCGTTCAGCGCGGCGGGCGAGCACACGCCGGAGGTGGTGATCAAGATATTGCTGCCGATGTATTCGGAAGGCTTCTTCGCCAGCTTGATGCCATGCGAGTACACAGCGAAACGGCTGTCGAAACGCCAGCGCTGGAACGGCAGCCCTTCGCCCATATGGCCGAGGATGATCTTGAGCCGGGGGAAGCGGTCGAACACGCCGGCGAACACAAGGCGCAGCGCATGGCTGGCCGTTTCCACGCCCCAGCCCCACGCCGCACCGCTGATCTCGGGATGCCCGGCGTACACGTGCGGCATCACATAGGCATCGGTCGGGTGCAGGTACATCGGCACGTCCAGCTCCTGCATGCGCTCCCAGAACGCGTCGTATGCCGGGTTGTCGTAATACATGCCCTGGGTATGGCCGTTGACCAGCGAGCCCTTGAAGCCGAGCTGCTTCACGGCACGCTCCAGTTCGTCCGCCGCCGTCACGGGATCGTGCATCGGCAGCGCGGCAAAGCCAGCGAAACGGGTGGGATGGCGCGCCACTTGCGCGGCCAGGAAATCGTTGTTCTCGCGGGCGCGGCCGATGGCGGCGGCGCGGTCCGTTTCGCCCTGCACGCCGGGACCGGTCTGCGACAGCACGGTGAAATCGATGCCGGCACGGTCCATCTCGCCGATGCGGATGTCGTCGAAATCGGCCAGGCGCTTCGCGAGATCGGCCATCACCGCCGCATCGATATGCTGGAGATATCCCTTCGAATAGGCCTGGAAATCGGGGGCCATGAAGTGTTCCTCCAGGGCAATCTTCCGTATTCTCGTCATGCTGTGGCGACTCCTGATGTGGTGGGGGCGTGTTGCGATGCAGGCCATGAAACGGGGACGGCGAGGGCGCGTGCCGTTGTTCTTGCGTAGGCTTGCCCGCTTAATTGCTCAGTATGCTGAGTATTTTTAATATAGCAACGAGGTTGTGGAATGTCTAGCCGGAGTCAAAAGGGTTAACCCCCATAACACTCCCAAATTCTGCTCAGTACACTGATTGAAATTACTCAGCATGCTGACAGTGTGAAGCACACACACACGCACAAGCTGGGACGCCCCCAGGAGAAATACGGCCATGACAATCAGCCTGACCAGTGACAGTGCCGCCGCGCGCAAGCAAGGCATGACAAGGGAAGAGCGCAAGGTGATCCTCGCGTCGTCTTTCGGGGCGCTGATGGAGTGGTACGACTTTTATATCTACGCGGCGCTCGCCGTCTATTTTGGCGCATTGTTCTTCCCGCCCGGCAACGAAACCACCGCTTTCCTCGCCAGCCTGGCCACTTTCGGCGCGGGCTTCCTGGTGCGCCCCGTCGGCGCCCTGCTGTTCGGCCGGCTGGGCGACCTGATCGGCCGCAAATACACGTTCCTGGTGACGATCCTGCTGATGGGTATCGCCACCGTGGGCGTCGGGTTGCTGCCCACGTATGGCCAGATCGGCATCACCGCGACCATCCTGCTGGTGCTGTTGCGCCTGCTGCAAGGGCTGGCGCTGGGCGGCGAGGTGGGCGGCGCGGTGACCTACGTCGCGGAGCATTCGCCGGTCGAAAAGCGCGGCCTCTACACCAGTTCGCTGCAGACTACGGCCACCCTCGGCCTGCTCTCCTCGCTGCTGGTGGTGTACCTGCTCAAGACCTTCCTGAGCGAGGCGCAGTTTCGCGAATGGGGCTGGCGCCTGCCCTTCCTGGTGTCCTTCCTGATGCTGGTGGTATCGGTCTATATCCGCGGCAAGCTGCACGAGTCGCCGATCTTCGCGCGCATGAAGGCCGGCAACAACACGTCGAAATCGCCCATCCTGGACAGCTTCACGAACTGGGCCAACCTGAAGTATGTGCTGCTGCTGTTCGTGGTGGCTTCCGGGCTCGGGGCCATCTTCGGGACCGGGCATTTCTACACCATGTTCTTCGTCAACAAGACGCTGCATGTGCCGCTGGAACTGGTGCACCTGCTGATCGGCATCGCACTGGTGATCGCCACGCCCTGCTATCTGTTCTTCGGCTGGCTGTCCGACCGGATCGGCCGCAAGCACATCATGATGGCCGCCTGCCTGCTGGCCGCCCTCACCACGCAGCCCATCTTCAAGGCGCTGACGCATTACGCCAATCCGGCGCTCGAACAGTTCCAGCAGCGCAACACCGTGCAACTGCGCGCCGGCGACTGCCACTTTCGACTGTTTGCCGAGCCGGTATCCGCGTGCGACAAGGCCAAGGGCTACCTGACGGATCTCGGCGTGGGCTACGAATTCATCCAGGATGAGGTGCGCCCGCAGCCCGAGCTGCGCATCGGCGACGCCACGCTGCAGGGTTTCGACAGCAAGGCGATCAGGCAGGCCCTGCTTGCCGCGGGCTGGCCCGAGCGCGCCGACCCGGCGGCCATCAACCGCCCGATGCTGTTCCTGATGCTGCTGATTCCCATCCTCTTCCTCGCCATGGTGTACGGCCCGCTGGCGGCGTTCATGGTGGAGCTGTTCCCGGCGCGCATCCGCTACACCTCGCTGTCCCTGCCCTTCCACCTTGGCGCCGGCTGGGTCGGAGGCATGCTGTCCTTCGTGGTGACGGCGATGAACGTGTCCAGCGGCAATGTGTACTTTGGCCTGTGGTATCCGGTCTCGATCGCCGCCCTCGCGTTTGTGATCGGCATGGTGTTCGTGCCCGAAACGCGGGGCCGCGACCTGGATACCTGAGCCGGTCCGCCATGGCACCTGGCCCGGACTTTGCTCAGTACACTGCATTTTATAGTCAGCATACTGATCATTGCACCAAGGCGATGCCGGCCGGTACGCAAACGATGCACGGCCGGGCCCTGCCCCCTCTTCTTCCTGCTTTCCGTTTTTCATTCACCCTGTCTGGAGCGCCCCCATGAAGTCTCTGCACAAAGTCCAACGCATCGCCCTGGTGCCTGCCCTGATCGCCCTGATGTATGGCACCGCCGCCCTGGCGGATGCCAGCGGTGTCAAGGTTGGCGTGATTACCGACATGTCCGGCTCCTACGCCGATCTCTCGGGCCGCGGCTCGGTGCTCGCGGCGCAGATGGCGGTGGAGGAATTCGGCGGCAAGGTGCTCGGCAAGCCGGTCACCGTGCTATCGGGCGACCACCAGAACAAGGCGGATATCGCCTCGTCGCTGGCGCGCCGCTGGTTCGATACCGATGGCGTGGACATGGTGATCGACTTCCCCAACTCCTCCACCGCGCTGGCGGTGCAGGAAATCGCCAGGCAGAAGCAGAAGATCAATATCGTCTCGACGGGCGGCGCCATGGCGCTGACCAACCAGAACTGCTCGCCCACCGGCTTCCATTGGGGCTGGGATACCTACTCGGTATCGGCGCCGCTGGTCAAGCGCCTGATCGCCGACGGCAAGAGCAGCTGGTACTACATCACCGTGGACTACGCATTCGGCCAGTCGCTGGAATCGGATTTCCGCAAAGAGGTGGATGCCAGCGGCGGCAAGAATATCGGCAGCACCAAGCACCCGCTCAATGCGAGCGACTTCAGCAGCCCCATCGTGGCGGCGTCCGCGTCCAAGGCCAAGGTGGTAGTGCTGGCCAACGCGGGCAATGACATGATCAACGGCGTCAAGGCGGCCGGCGAATTCGGCCTGATCAAAGGCGGCCAGACCGTGATTACCCCCTCTACCTTCATCACCGACCTGAAGAGCCTGGGGCCCAGCGTCGCGCAGGGTCTGACCTATGTGGACCCGTTCAAGCTGGATCTCGACGCCAGGTCGAAGGCCTTCGTCGAGCGCTTCTTCGCCAGGCAAAAGGCCTACCCGACGCATGGCCAGATCGGCGTCTACTCCGGCGTGCTGCATTACCTCAAGGCGATCGAGGCAGCCAAGACGGTGGACGGGCCGGCCGTGGCGGAAAAGATGCGCGCCCTGGTGGTCAACGATGACTTCGTGCACGGCGGCAAGGTGCGCGCGGATGGCCGGATGGTGCATGACATGTACCTGGCGCAGGCCAAGTCGCCGGCGGAGTCGAAGGGCCCGTGGGATCTCGTCAAATACCTTGGCACCATTCCCGGCGACGCGGCGTTCCGCCCGCTATCCGCAAGCGAATGCGCGCTCGTGAAGAAGTGAGCCACGATGCCGACACGCAATGACACTGACGCGGAGCACGCATGAGCCAGGCTGACGTAATCCTTGAAACCCGCGGACTCACCAAGGAGTTCAAAGGCTTCACCGCCGTCAGCAGGGTCGACCTGCGGGTACGGCGCGGCGCCATCCACGCCCTGATCGGGCCCAATGGCGCCGGCAAGACCACCTGCTTCAACCTGCTGACCAAGTTCCACACGCCCTCCGCCGGCGCCATCCTGTTCAACGGCGTGGACATCACGCGGGAGCGCCCCGCCCAGATCGCCCGCAAGGGCGTGATCCGCTCCTTCCAGATCTCGGCGGTGTTCCCGCAGCTCACGGTGATGGAAAACGTACGCGTGGCGCTGCAACGCAAGCTGGGCACCGCGTATCACTTCTGGAAAGGCAAGCGCTCGCTCGATGAACTCAATGACCGCTCGATATCGCTGCTGAAGGCAGTCGGCCTGGAAGGCTTTGCCGACCTGCCCACCGCCGAACTGGCATACGGGCGGAAACGCGCGCTGGAAATCGCCACCACGCTCGCCATGGACCCGGAGCTGATGCTGCTCGACGAACCCACGCAAGGGATGGGGCATGAAGACGTGGAGGTGGTAACCGCCTTGATCAAGCAGGTTTCAGCGGGACGTACCGTGCTGATGGTCGAACACAATATGAGCGTGGTGTCATCCATCGCGGACCGCATCACCGTGCTCCAGCGCGGCGCCATCCTGGCCGAAGGGCCTTACGAGGAAATGGCACGGAACCCGCAGGTGATGGAAGCGTACATGGGCACGGCCGATGCCGCGCTGACGGAGGCAATGCCATGACCCAACCAACCCCTGCCCTGCAGATCAAGGACCTGCACGCCTGGTATGGCGAGTCCCACATCCTCCACGGAGTGGACCTGACCGTCAATCCGGGCGAGGTGGTCACCGTGCTCGGCCGCAATGGCGCGGGCCGCACCACGACCATGCGCGCCATCATGGGGCTCGTCGGCGCCCGCAAAGGCTCGATCCGCGTCAACGGCACCGAGACCATCGGCATGAAGACGCACCGCATCGCGCCGCTGGGACTCGGCTATTGCCCGGAGGAACGCGCCATCTTTTCCAGCCTGTCGTGCGAGGAGAACCTGATGCTGCCGCCGGTGTTCAAGCCGGATGGCGCAAGCGCGGGCCGCGAGCCGATGCCGCTGGACGAGATCTATGCGATGTTCCCCAACCTGTGGGAGCGCCGCAAGAGCCAGGGCACCCGCATGTCGGGCGGCGAGCAGCAGATGCTGGCGGTCGCGCGCATCCTGCGCACCCGCGCCAGCGTGCTGCTGCTCGATGAAATCTCCGAAGGCCTCGCGCCCGTCATCGTACAAACACTGGCAAGAATGATCACCACCCTGAAGAAGCGCGGCTACACCATCGTGATGGTGGAACAGAATTTCCGCTTCGCCGCGCCTCTGGCCGACCGCTTCTACGTCATGGAGCACGGCCGCATGGTGGAGAGCTTCGACGCCGGCGCGCTCGGGCACAAGATGCCCACGCTCAACGCCTTGCTCGGCGTGTAAGGAACCATCGCTATGGATTTATTTGGCATACCTGTGCCCGCCCTGCTGAGCCAGTTGCTGCTCGGCCTCGTCAATGGCTCGTTCTACGCCATCCTCAGTCTCGGCCTTGCGGTCATCTTCGGCCTGCTCAACGTCATCAATTTCGCCCATGGCGCCCTGTTCATGCTGGGCGCCGTGCTGGCATGGATGGGCATGAGCTACCTCGGCCTTAACTACTGGCTGATGCTGCTGCTCGCGCCGTTGGTTGCCGGTGCGCTGGGCGTGGTGCTGGAACGCACCATGCTGCGCCGCCTCTACCGCTTCGACCACCTCTACGGGCTATTGCTGACGCTGGGCATCAGCTTGCTGATTGAAGGCCTGCTGCGCTCGGCCTACGGAGTGTCCGGCCTGTCCTATGCCGCGCCCGCGGCGCTGAGCGGCGCCACCAGCGTGGGCTTCATGGTGCTGCCCAACTACCGTGCCTGGGTCGTCCTGTCCTCGCTCACGGTGTGCTTCATGACCTGGTACGTGATCGAGAAGACAAGGCTCGGCGCCTACCTGCGCGCCGGCACCGAGAACCCCCGCATGGTGGAAGCATTCGGCATCAACGTGCCGCTGCTGGTCACGCTGACCTATGCCTTCGGCGTGGGGCTGGCCGCCTTTGCCGGCGTGCTGGCCGCGCCGGTGATGCAGATCTCGCCGCTGATGGGGCAGAACCTGATCATTACCGTGTTCGCGGTGGTGGTAATCGGCGGGATGGGATCCATCCTCGGCTCCATCTTCACCGGTCTCGGCCTGGGCATATTCGAGGGCATGACCAAGGTGTTCTACCCGGAAGCCTCGGCGACCGTCGTCTTCGTTGCCATGGTGTGCGTGCTGATGGTGCGCCCCGCCGGCTTGTTCGGAAAGGAAAAATGATGATCAACGACTCACGCGCAAGGCTGACGATCGCCCTGCTGGCGGCGGCGGTCGCGCTGGCGCCCTTCCTCGGCGCCTACCCGGTGCTGGCGATGAAGCTGATGTGCTTTGCCCTGTTCGCCTGTGCCTTCAACCTGCTGCTGGGCTTTACCGGCCTGCTGTCCTTCGGCCATGCCGCCTTCTTCGGCGGCGCGGCCTATGCCTGCGGCTACGTGATGAAATCGCTGCACGCGACGCCGGAGCTGGGCCTGCTGGCCGGCACGGCTTTCGGCGCGCTGCTCGGCCTGGCCTTCGGTGCACTGGCGATCCGGCGCCAGGGCATCTACTTCGCCATGGTCACGCTGGCGCTGGCGCAGATGTTCTACTTCTTCTGCCTGCAGGCGCCCGTCACCGGCGGCGAGGACGGCATGCAGGCGGTGCCGCGCGGCACCCTGTTCGGGCTGGTTTCGCTGGAGAGCGACCTGACCATGTACTACGTGGCGGCGGCCGTGACCGGTGCCGCGCTGCTGTTGATCGCGCGCGTGGTCAACTCGCCGTTCGGGCAGGTGCTGCGGGCTATCAAGGAGAACGAGCCGCGCGCGATTTCGCTGGGCTACGACACCGACCGCTTCAAGCTGCTGGCCTTCGTGCTGTCGTCGGCGCTGGCCGGGCTGGCGGGCGCCCTGAAGACGCTGGTGCTCGGCTTCGCCACGCTCACCGACGTGCACTGGGCGATGTCCGGATCGGTCATCCTGATGACGCTGGTGGGGGGCATGGGCACGCTCTCCGGGCCCATCCTGGGCGCGCTGGTGATCGTCGCGGTGGAAAACAAGCTGGGTGATTTCGGCAGCAGCCTGGCCGCGCTGACAGGCGCGGACTGGTTCAACACGCTGGGCGAATCGGTCAGCATGGTCACGGGCCTGATCTTCGTGGTCTGCGTGCTTACCTTCCGGCGCGGGATCATGGGCGAGGTGCAGGCGCTGCTGGCCCGCCGGGCGGCGCTGGCGCGGCCTGCGCCCTCCTTCCACGGCCCTTCTGCCACCTCGGCCACCTCGGCCACCTCGGCCACAGCCAAGGGTTAACGCTGATTCAGTCGAAAATTTAAATCAGTACACTGATCATTAATACTCAGCATACTGATTAAAGGAGATGCATCATGGCTTGGACCAAGATCGCCACTACCGGCCAGCTTCAGGACGATGAAGTGATGCCGCTCACGCTCGGGGACGCGCAACTGGCGCTGTACCGCAGCCAAGGGGAATACTTCGTCACCGACAATGTCTGCACGCACCAGTACGCGCTGCTGTCGGACGGCTACCTGGAAGACGGCTGCATCGAATGCCCGCTGCACCAGGCGCGTTTCGACATCCGCACCGGGCAAGCCATGTGCGCGCCCGCCACCCAGGGCATCCGCGTCTATCCGGTCAGGATCGTGGACAGCGACGTGATGGTCGACGTCATGGTCACCGCCTGAGCCCCCGCCATGCCACAAGACGCCCCTATCCTGATCATCGGCGCCGGCCAGGCCGGCGCCACCGCGGCAGCCGCGCTGCGCTCGCTGGGCCATGACGGCGGCATCGTCATGGTCGGCGGCGAGGTCCATGCCCCCTACGAGCGCCCGCCGCTATCCAAGGCCGTGCTGGCGGACGAGCAGCAGGACGAACGCATCGGCGTGCACGCGGCGGGCTTTTATGCCGAGCAAGGCATCGACCTGCGTCTGGGCACGACAGTGACGTCGCTCGATCCCGGCAGAGGCACGGCCCGCTGCGCCGACGGCCAGGCGATTGCCTTCAGCCGCTGCCTGCTGGCCACCGGCGGGCGTGCCCGCACCCTGCCCGCCTTGCCGGAAGGCATGGCGGGCGTGCACTACCTGCGCTCGCTGGCCGATGCGCGCGGCCTGCGCGCCGCGCTGCGCCGGGAGCGCTCCGTGCTGGTGATCGGCGGCGGCTTCCTGGGGCTGGAAACGGCCTCCACCGCCCGCGCGGCGGGACTGGCGGTCACGGTGATCGAAGCCGCGCCACGGTTGCTGCAGCGCGCCGTGCCGGCCGTGTTCTCCGACTGGCTGGCACAGCGCGTGCGCAGCCTCGGCATCGACCTGCGCCTGGGCTGCGGGATCGCCTCGATCCCGCCGGCCACAAACGGGGTTGCCGTCACGCTGACGGACGGCTCAGCCTTGCACGCACCGCTGGCAGTGGTCGCCATCGGGCTGCATCCCGATGCCGGCCTGGCGCGGGCCGCCGGGCTGGCGCTCCATCCGGGCAACGGCGGCATCCAGGTCGACGCGCACTGCCGCACCAGCGCGCCGGGCGTGTTCGCCGCCGGCGATTGCACCAGCCAGTACCAACCGCTGTTTGGCCAGGAAGTCCGGCTGGAGTCGTGGCAGAACGCCAACGAGCAGGCCCGCATCGCCGCCGCCGCCATGCTCGGCGTGGAGACGGCACCGGCCGCCGTGCCCTGGTTCTGGACCGACCAGCTCGGCTGCAACATCCAGATGCTGGGCGCGGTGGACCCCACGCTGTGCTACACCCTGCGCGGCAACGGCGCGGCGGACGGCGACGCCCCCAGATTCCTGTTGCTTGGCATGGCCGGCGCGCAACTGCGTCACGCTATCGCCGTCAATGCGGGCGGCGACCTGCGCCAGCTCCGCAACCTGATCGAACAACGCACCGCCTGCGACATCGGCCTGCTCCGCAACACCGCCATGCCCCTGAAGCAAGCGGTACGCGAGGCCGCCGCCGCGCTCGCGGGCCAGACCCAATCCTGAACGATCCCGAACGAGGAACCGACATGTACCAGACCCACGCGGTCATCAACCGCACGCCGCGCGCCAAGGATGCCGAACTGGCCGCCTGCCAGTGGCCCGAGGACGCCCTGCATTTCATCCCGGACTGGGTGTACACCAGCAACGCCGTGTACGACATGGAACTGGAAAAGATCTTCCGCGGCCGCTCGTGGAACTTCGTCGCGCTGGAGGCGGAGATCCCCAACACCGGCGACTTCAAGCGTTCCTATGTCGGGCCCACGCCAGTCGTGGTGGCGCGCGCCGAGGACGGCTCCATCAATGTCTTCGAGAATCGCTGCGCCCACCGCGGCGCGGAGTTCTGCCGGCACGGCCAGGGCAATGCCACGGAGTTCGTCTGCCCCTATCACCAGTGGTCCTACGACCTCAAGGGCAACCTGCAGGGCGTCCCGTTCAAGCGCGGCGTCAACCGCGCCGGCGGCATGCCCAAGGACTTCCGTAACGAAGACCACGGTCTGATGAAGCTGCAGGTGGCCACGCGCAACGGCGTGATCTTCGCCTCCTACGCCAGCGATATGGAGAGCCTGGAGGCGTACCTGACGCCCGAGATCCTCAAGGATTTCGACGTGGTGTTCAACGGCAAGCCGCTCAAGATCCTCGGGTACTACAAGAATGAGTTGCCGTGCAACTGGAAGATGTACCACGAGAACCTGAAAGACCCCTACCACGCCACGTTGCTGCATTCCTTCCTGGTGGTGTTCGGTCTCCTGGTGGCCGGCAACGATTCCGCCATGATCGCCGACCCGGTGCACGGCCGCCACGGCACCATGGCCTCGGCCAAGAAGGAAGACAAGTACGCCGCGGTGAGCGAAGAGAACAAGAAGGAAATGCGCTCGTTCCACGAGGGCATGCGCCTGCGGGACGACCGCTTCCTGGAATACATCAAGGAGTTCGACTCGCCGTGGTCCGTCACCATGCAGACCATCTGGCCAAACCTGATCGTGCAGCGCGAAATGAATACGCTGGGCGTGCGCCAGATCGTGCCCAACGGCCCGGACAGCATGCTGATGCAATGGACCATGTTCGGCTATGAGGACGACAGCGAGGAGATGACGCGGCACCGCCTGCGCCAGGGCAACCTGATGGGGCCAGCCGGCTTCCTCGGCCTGGAAGACAACGAAGCGATGAAGTTCGTGCAGGAAGGCGTGCGCCGCTCCAGCACCGACCGCAACGTGCTGAAACTGGACCCCGGCCACGTCGGCACCGCCAACTCGCTGATCTCGGAATCCGCGATCCGCGCCATGTACCAATACTATCGCAGCGTGATGGGGTTCTGAACAGCATGACACCAACCATGACACCGACGGCTCATACCCTCTACCGCTCCTGCAAGCTGGAGCCCGCGCGCGCGCAGGCGCTGCGCATGGAGATCGATGCCTTCCACGCCGAATACTGCGCCGTGCTCGATGCCGGCCTGGTGGAATCGTGGCCGGATTTCTTTACCGAGGATTGCATCTACCGCGTCACGGCAAGGGAGAACGTGGAACTCGGCATGCCCGTGGGACTGGTCTACGCCGAAGGCCGCGGCATGATGCACGACCGCGCGGTGGCGATCGCGCGCACCCAGATGTTCGCGCCGCGCCATATGCTGCATCTTGTCACCAACACCCGCGTCACCGAGGAAACCGCGTATGGCGAGATCCATGCGCAAGCCAGCTTCCTGCTGCTGCAGACGCTGGTCGAAGGTCCCACCACCATCCACATGGCGGGCACCTATCACGACCGTTTTGCCCGCACCCAGGGCAATCTGCTGCTGGCCGAGCGCCAGGTCGTGTACGACACCACCATCATCGCCAACGACCTGGTCTACCCGGTGTAATCCGCGCGCACGGTGCGCGCAACGCATTACATGATGCGCAGCACCGTGCGGCTGTAGTCATTGTTGGCCTCCACCAGCGTCGCCAGCAGGTCCATGAACACCTTGCGCTGCGCCGGGCGCAACGGCGCCAGCATGCGCTCCTGCGCGCGCTCCATATCGGCGCGCAGCGACGCCACCACCTCCTGGCCTTCCCTGGTCAGGTGCACGTGACGCGTGCGCCGGTCGGCCGGATTGTCCTTGCGCTCGACCAGCCCGCGCTCTTCCAGCCTGCGCACCACATCGGCCGTGGTGGTGCGGTCGAAGCCCACTTCCTGCCCCAGCGAAGTCTGGTCCAGCCCCGGCAGCACCGATAGCACCGTCAGGATGGCGTACTGCACCGGCGTGATGCTCGCCGACTTGCATTCCTCGAAAAACATGGCCACGTGGATCTGGTGCAGGCGGCGCACAAGAAAGCCTGGCCGGGCCCAGAGAAGCTCCTTGGCCGGGTCCGCTTCGGACGGCGCTTGATCCTCGACCGGGGGCGCGGTGTGCGCCGTTTGACGTTTCGCGGTGGACATTCCATTCACCAAATTGTTAGCATGCTGACAAGTATAGACGAGTGGCCCCGACATGGTGCCGGAACGCACCACGCCGGAACGGCCATGATGCGGATCGCCCCCGCCCTTCCTAATGTACGCGCCGCTCTCCACGCCGCAGCGCGGACAGGCAGTCCCGGTACAACTTCACCGTTTCTCGTCCGAGCGACCCGAGCGAGAAATTCGCCTCCACCCAGCGGCGCCCGCGGCGCCCCATCCGCGCCGCGCGCATCGGGTCCGCCGCGAGCTGGCACATGGCGCCGGCCAGTGCACCCGCGTCGCGCGGTGGCACCAGGACCCCGTGGTCGCCGTCGATGAAGGTCTCGGGAATGCCGTCCAGTTCCGTGGCGATCACCGGCTTGCCGCAGCTCAATGCCTCCAGGATGACCAGGCCCAGCGCTTCGCTGCCCACGGGCGGATGCACCAGGACGTCGATCGCCTGCATCAGCGACGGCACATCGTGCTCGAACGGGAGGAAGTGGATGCGTCCCGCCAGGCCCAGGGCATCGGCCTCCCGGCGCAGTTGCGGGATCAGGTCGCCTTCGCCAACACAGAGGAAATGCGAGTTCGGGTGCCGTGCCAGCACCTGCCCCGCCGCCTTGACGAAGTAGAACTGCCCTTTGCCGTCCGGCTGCTGCGCCCCCCCGATCAACGCATAGATCAAGGCGTCCCGCGGCAGCCCAAGGGCCTGCCGGACGCGCTGGCGCCGCATGGCGACAGTGCGGAAGCGTTCGGTATCGATGCCGCAATAGATGCGCCTGAGCCGCAGCGTGCGATCCGGGTCCACCAGGCGCAGGGACTCCTGCACCGCGTCCGACACAGCGATCACGCTGGAAAACGCGGCAAGGTAGCGGCGCGTCCTTTCCTTGAGCCGGGTCATCAGGTGGCGCGTCACCACCACCGCCGCTTTGCGGCCGGACAGCATCCATGCCAGGATCGCCACCCAATAGTCGCGCCCATGGTGGGCGTGGATGACATCGATCCGCTGCTCCCGGATCGTCCGCGCCAGGATCAGCGGCCAGACCACGCGCCTCGCGCCCAGCGCCATCACGCGCACGCCCGGCATGTCCTGCGCGGCGACGATCCACCGGGCGCGGGAAGGCACTGCCAGGGTCACTTCGCAGTCCTGAAGCTGCAACGCCCGGCACAGTGAAAGCGTGTGGGAATCGACACCACCGCCATTGAGCAGCGAATTGAGCAAGAGCACGCGCAACTGGCCGGAGGCCGGGTCCGGATATGGCTCAAACCGATTCATGGCGAACCGCCCCCTTGCCGCGTTGATCTTCATAAGCGGTGGCGAGCTTCAGCAAGAACTGCCCGGTATGCGAGGCGCGCGAAACCAACACCCGCGGCAGGCCGAACAGGTTGCCGCCGACGGCGGCGCGGCCGCGCTGCGTGGTAACGGCACTCTGGTATCCGGCGCCGCGCACCAGGTCCACGACGTGCTTGTCGAACTCGCCGAAGGGATAGCAGAAGTGCCGCACCGGCATGCCCAGCGCGGACTCCAGCTCATGCTTGCAGCCTTCGATCTGGCCGCGCGCGGCAACGGTGCCTAGCCGGGTCAGGTCCACATGCGTGCGCGTGTGCGCGCCGACCTCCATGCCGGCCCGGGTCCAGGTACGTAGTTCGTCCAGCGTCATCAGCGGCTTCTCCGGCACGCCGATCGATGCATCCCAGGAATTGGTCTTGCCGGCCAGGCTGCTGACCGCATAGCAGGTCGCGGTAAATTCGTGGCGCTGCAGCACCGGCAAGGCATGCTCGAGGTTGTTCCGATAGCCGTCGTCCAGCGTGATGCCGACCACCTTGCCGGCCTTCTCGCCACGCAGGTAGGGCATCAGGTCGCACAACGCCAGGCCGCGATACCCCATCAGCTTGAGCAGGCGCATCTGCCACGCAAAGTCGCGCGCCGCCACCACGAGGCCGCGCATCGGCGTGCCGCGAGGTGGCGGCGCATCGATCTGGTGATACATCAGGATGGGGATTCGCGGCTTCATGTCTTCCTTCTGCGAATGAAAGTCGGATGCGATGCTAGAAGCTGTAGTTGAGCGAGGTCAGCCCGACATATGACTGCCTGGACTGCACGATCGGGCTGTTTGCGCTATCGCCCAGCAGGCGGCTCACCGAGACAATGCTGTGCACCGACCAGGCGCGCGAGATCTCATAGCTCCAGGACAGCGCCAGGCTGGCGCGGTCGAAACCCGCCTTGGTGGAATAGGGCCGGAAGCTGCTGTTGGCAGCCTGCGCGTCGGTCACGCCGAAGAAGGTCTGCGTATAGCGCCGCGAGCCGTAATGCAGGCTGGGACTGATGCTCACCAGGTGCCGGCCGGCCTTGTACACCGGCACGTCCATGTCGATATGGCCGCTCAGCCCGCGATCCCTGTTGGTCAGCGGCGCATCGAGGGTGATGCTGAGCGTGGCGTCGCCATAGACAGGCATGCCGACCTGGAACGCTCCCATGAACGATCCGGGGATACGGCCCATGCCTTTCAGGTAGTCTGAACCGGGCAAATCGACTCGCTTGCGGTCGGTACGCCCAACGTCATAGTCGATGCCGACAGAGGCGAACATGCCGTTGGAAAACTTGTGGCCGTAGCCAATCCCCCCGCGCAGCGGGTTGACGAAAAACCCGTTGCCGAAATCCGCGCTGAACAGCGGCCCGATCACCGGCCGGTATTCGTTACTGCCTTCGTATCGCGGTGCCGCGCCGGCGACCAGCCCCACGGTGTAGACGTTCTCCGCATGCACGCCGGCACAACCGATCCCGCTGGCTAGAATTGCGCCGGTCCTTACATATTTACCAAGCATTCATTTCACCCATGGCCCCTTGAACAAGCCCCAGAGTTTAGGGACGGGGGGCTATCCGTGTCTGTTGGAAAGTGACGCGAATATGTGCGGAATTGTGCGGATTTGTCTGAAGTTTATTTCGGCGCCAATTGGCAATTTGATCGCCGCTAGAATCGCATCGCCCAAGACGGCGATCGCGTAGCCTCGACGCGTTTCCGACGCACCCAAATCCGTTCACAATAGCCAGCGCCGGCCCGGCACGATTCGCGGCGGCGGATCTGCGCCGGCCTGCAGGAAGGAGTCAATGAATCCATGGTTCGCTCACTGCTCAAGCTCTACCTGGTGCTGATCCTTGGCGTAGCCGCCGGGCTCGCCGCGATCGACCATGTGCTGGTCCCGGCCTACCACCAGCAACTCAGCGAGACGGAACGCGAGAGGGAAAAAAGCTACAGCTACCTGCTTTCCCTCTATCTGGAGCGGTACGAAGGGGACCGGCGCCGGGCCGCGCTGACCAGGCTGCAAGACCATGCGAGCGAGAGCTTCGCCCTGATCGGCACGGACGCCGCGGGCCATCTTGGCGAGCGGCGGCTGCGCGACCTGCGCGATGGCAAGCTGGTATTCGGCACGGACGGCGACGACGCCTACCTGCCTTTGCACGATGGCCAGATCCTGCATATGAGCAAGCGGAATCTGGACTACACCAATATCGAGCTCATTGCGTATGCACTGCTCGCCGGCACCACCTTGCTCGCCGTGGTTGCCTGGCTCTTCTATCACTGGCGCGAACTCAATGCCCTGCGCGAGGCGGCAAAGCAATTCGGCAGTGGCAAGCTCTCGACACGCGCCGGCTTGTCCAGGCGCTCCAACGTCTATCGGCTGGCCCGCCAGTTCGATGACATGGCGTCCCGCATCGAAGCCTCGGTCCTGCAGCAGCGCGAGATGATCCATGGCATTTCGCATGAACTGAAGACGCCAATCACGCGACTGGAGTTTGGCATTGCCCTGCTGCGGTCCGGCGACGCAAAGCAAGACCCGGCGCGGCGCGCCCAGGGCCTCGAAAAGCTGCGCGTGGATGTGCGGGAACTGGACGAACTGGTGACAGAGCTGCTCACGCTCGGCCAGCTGGAGCAAGGCGCGACGCCCGTGAGGCCAACGCTGGTCACCAGCGCGGAGATGATCGACGGTGTTGTCGCCGTCGTTGCGCGGGATACGGCAGACCGGGGGCTGGTCCTGCATGTGCGCAACAGCCGCCCGTATGCGCGCCACCTTTGCGACGCCCGCCTGGTGGCGCGGGCGCTGCTCAAGCTTTGCCGCAATGCGATCCGCAACGCGCGCGGCACCGTCGCCATCGAGGCCCATACCGATGCCGCCGGCACCCTGTCCCTCGTGGTAGAGGACGACGGCCCGGCCGTGCCGCCGGAGGAGCGCGCGCGCATCTTCGAGCCCTTCCATCGCACCGATGGCAGCGGCGACAGCCACGTCAACCGCGTCGGCCTGGACCTGGCGATCGTCCGGCGCATCGCGATGGCGCATGGCGGCCAGGTGTCGCTTGGCAGCGGCGAGGCAGGCGGCGCGCGGTTCGTGATCACGCTGCCCGCCCTGTACGCCTCGCCGGACACCGATGCGCGAGCGGCTGCGCAACCGGGCTGACCCGCTCAGAAACTGCGCGTGTAGGTCAGTTGAAAGACATCCAGCCCGGGATTGGGCCGCTTGATGCCCGCGTTGGAGAAATGCGAGTACCTGAGCCCGATGCGATCCGCTCGCGATACCTGATACCCCAGGCCGACATGGTCCCCGAACTGGAAGGCCGTACTGATCTGCTTGCCGGCGAAGCTCGCGCCGCTGAATGCCGTCAGGCCCACCCCTGCCTCCAGGTAGATCCGCTCGCTCACCCACCAGCGCAGCATCGGAATGGCGCTCGCTTGCCAGGCGCTGGCGGGCGTGCGGCCGCCGTTCGCCCACCAGTAGGACACGCCAAGCTCGCCGGTCAGGTCCAGGCGGCCCCAGCGCCCGCTGAACTGGTGGCTCCATAACGGCGAGCTTTCCAAATTCAGCGCGAGGCGCTTGTAGCCGTCGCCAAACCCCAGATGCATGCTGACCGCGCCCGGCAGCAACCGAGGCTGCGGATCCGCTGCATTTGCCAGTTCCGGTACGCCGAGCATGGACAAAGCCATGCAGAGCGCGCCGCGCCATTTCATTCTTCCCCTGGTGCCAACCGCCCGGCCCGCCATCCGGAATTCGGACATCGCATTATTCATTGACATAGGCATTCATGATTCCCAATAAATAGCCGGTCACGATACATAGAAATCCATAAATAATGATTAGAAAATCGTCCTGTTTTTGTGCATAAATGTGCAGGCACTGGCCGCGCCCTCCCGCCCGTGCTGCCGGTCTTTCCAGGGGCAAAGACAAACAATCACGTCCTGGCACACTTTCATACAGTTAAGAATGGAATTCCCACAGACATGGCCGCGTCTGGCATCGAGAATGCGAGCCTGCCATTCCATCACGCACTCCAACCAGATGTCTAAAGAACCAGGACGTCTCCGGCGCCCCCTCATCGCCGCGCTGACTGCACTATCCGCCTTGGCCGCGCTGGCCTTCTGGCACCTGACGCCGGCCACGCAGCCCGAGTACATCACGGCGCTCGTGACCCGCGGCGACCTGGAGGTCTCCGTGCTGGCCAATGGCGTGCTGCAACCCGTGCGCCAGGTCGAGGTCGGCGCACAGGTCAACGGCCAGCTGAAATCGCTGAAGGTCAAGCTGGGGGACAAGGTCACGCGCGGCCAGCTCCTGGCGCAGATCGATCCCGTGCTGCTGGAGAACGCCCAGCGCCAGGCCGACGCGGCACTGGCCAGCGGCAAGGCGCGGCGCGAGGCCAAGCTGTCGCGCTTGCGGCAAGCCCGCCTGAACTGGCAACGCCAGCGCGGCCTGCAGGCGCAGGAGGCGGCATCGCACCAGGAGCTTGAGATCGCCGAGGCCGACCTGCGCGCGCTGCAGGCCGAGCTGACCGCGCTGGATGCCGACATCGCCCAGCTGGGCATCAAGGCGGAGTCGGCGCGGATCGATCTTGGCTATACCCGCATCGTCGCGCCGATGGATGGCGAGGTGGTGGCGCTCAATACGCTGGAGGGCCAGACCGTGGTGGCGTCCTACCAGGTGCCGACCATCCTCAAACTGGCGGACCTGGGCGCCATGACCGTCAAGGCGCAGGTGTCCGAAGCCGACGTGATCCGCATCGGCGACCGGCAGGCGGTCTACTTCACCATCCTGGGCGAGCCGGACCGGCGCTATCATGCGCGGCTGCAGGCCATCCAGCCCTCGCCGGAGAAGATCAATAACGCCGTGTTCTTCAACGCGCTGTTCGACGTGCCGAACCCGGAGCACAAGCTGCGCATCGACATGACGGCCCAGGTCGCGATCATGCTGGGCGAGGCCCGGAACACCCTGCTGGTCCCGCTGGCGGCGCTGGGCACGCGCGACAAGGACGGCACGGCTGCGGTACGGGTGCTGCGCGCAGGCCAGCACGTGGAGAGCGTGCAGGTGCGCACCGGCCTCGCCAACAACGTGCACGCCCAGGTGCTCGCCGGCCTGGCGGAAGGCGATCGCGTCATCACGGGCGATGCCAGCGCCATGGCCGGCAAGGGAGAGCCATGACACAGGCGCCCCTCCTGCTGCTGCAACACGTGGAGCGCAGCTACCGCACCGGCGACCAGGACGTCCCGGTCCTGCGCCAGATCAGCCTGGCCATCTGCGCGGGCGAGATGGTCGCCATCGTCGGCGCTTCCGGCTCGGGCAAGTCCACGCTGATGCATATCCTCGGCTGCCTGGACCAGGCCAGCGCCGGGCGCTACCTGGTAGCCGGCCAGGATGTCGCCGCGCTGGACGACGATGCGCTGGCGCGCCTGCGCCGGGAACGCTTCGGCTTCATCTTCCAGCGCTACCACCTGCTGGCCCGGCTATCCGCCGCCGACAACGTGGAAGTGCCGGCCATCTACGCCGCCTCCGGCCGCGCCGGGCGCCGTGCCCGCGCGGTCCGGCTGCTGGCCCGGCTCGGCCTTGGCGACCGCGCCGGCCATCGCCCCGCCCAGCTCTCGGGCGGACAGCAGCAGCGCGTGAGCATCGCCCGCGCGCTGATGAACGGTGGCCAGGTCATCCTGGCGGATGAGCCCACCGGCGCGCTGGACAGCCACAGCGGGCAGGAAGTCCTGGCGATCCTGCGCGAACTGCATGCGCTCGGCCACACGGTCATCATCGTGACGCACGACATGGCGCTGGCGCGCAACGCCGGGCGCATCATCGAGATCGCCGACGGCCGTATCGTGGCCGACCGCGCCAACCGGCCGGCACCCGCGCCGGCCGCCGGGCAGGTAAATGCCCCCCCATCACCTGCCCCGGGGCAGGTGGCCAATGGCGGCGGCGACGCCCCGCCGCGGCGCGCACGCGCGTGGCATGGATTCACCGAGGCGTTCGCCATGGCCTGGGGCGCGCTGATGGCGCATCGCATGCGTACCGCGCTGACCATGCTGGGCATCATCATCGGCATCGCATCCGTGGTGTCCATCGTGGCGATCGGCGAAGGCGCCAAGCGCTATGTCATGAACGATATCCGCGCCATCGGCGCCAACACGCTGGAGATCTTTCCGGGCGCCGACTTTGGCGACGACCGCGCTGCGGGCATCCGCACCCTGGTGGAAAGCGACATCGACGCCTTGCACGCGCTGCCTTACGTGGACAGCGCCACGCCAGTCACCAGCAAGGTACAGCGGCTCAGGCACCGCAACGCCGACGTCAATGCCTCCGTGCACGGCGTGGGCGCGAGCTTTTTCCGCGTGCGCGGCCTTGGCATGACGCAGGGCGCGCCCTTCCGGCCAGACGAGGTGCGGCAGCACGCGCAAGTGGTGGTGATCGACGAAAAAACGCGCCGCAAGCTATTCGGCGACGTGACGCCGGTGCTGGGCAAGATCGTGCTGGTGGGCAGCCTGCCCTGCGTGGTCATTGGCGTCGCGCGCGAGAAGAAAAGCATGTTCGACGACAACGGCAGCAGCCTCAACATCTGGCTGCCCTACACCACGGCTGGCAGCCGCCTGTTTGGCCGGGTGCATTTCGACGAAGTCTCCGTGCGCATCCGCGAAGGCCAGCCCAGCGCGGCGGCGCAGCACGGCATCGAGCGCGTGCTGACGCAGCGCCACGGCAAGAAGGATTTCTTTACCTACAACATGGACAGCATCGTCAAGACCGTGGAACGTACCGGCCAGGCGCTCACCCTGTTCCTGTCGGCGGTGGCGGTGATCTCGCTGCTGGTTGGCGGCATCGGCGTCATGAACATCATGCTGGTCTCCGTGACAGAGCGCACCAGGGAGATCGGCATCCGCATGGCCGTCGGCGCACGCCAGCGCGACGTGCTGCTGCAGTTCCTCACCGAAGCCGTGCTGGTCTGCATGGTGGGCGGTGCCCTCGGTACCTTGCTGGCCTATCTGATCGGGCTGGTGCTGGCGCTGCTGATGCCGCAGTGGCGGATGGTGTTCTCCGCAAGCGCGGTGGCTGGCGCTTTCGTGTGCTCGTCGCTGATCGGCGTGGTCTTCGGCTATATGCCGGCGCGCAATGCCGCGCGCCTGCAGCCGATCGAGGCGCTTGGCCATGAATAGCCGCCCGCGCAAGCTGCCCGCGAGGCGTCCTCTCTCGCTGTCGATGCTGCTGTCGACGCTGCTGTCGATCATCGCGCTTGCCCTCGGTGCGTGCGCCGAGTTGCGCACGCCTGTTGAAAACCCCGCGCTGGAAGTGCCCTGGCAGTGGCAGCATGCGCCACGGCATGCGCTTGCCGCCCCTGCCGCCGGCACCCTGGGGCCGGACGCGTGGTGGCAGTCATTCGGCGACCCGCAACTCAACGCGCTGGTAGCGTCGGCACTGGAGACCAACAACGATCTCGCCATTGCCGCGCTGCGGCTCGAACGGGCCCGCTTGCTCGCGGGACTCGCCGGCACCAACCGCCTGCCCGAGGTTGCGGCGGAGGGCCGGGCTACGCGCCAATGGGGACTGGACGGCGGCGGGCGGCGCGACCAGTCGGCCATCAATGCCACCGTCAGTTACGAAATCGACCTGTGGGGGCGGCTGGCCAGCCTGCGCGGCGCCGCGGACTGGGAGGCGCGGGCCAGCGCAGCCGAACTCGAAGCCGCGTCGATCACGCTGGCCGCCACCACGGCCACGCTGTACTGGCGTGCGGGGCTGCTGAACCAGTTGATCGATATCTCCGACCAGAGCCTCGCGGACGCGCGGCGCACGCTGGAACTCGTCGAGGCGCGCTACCGTGCCGGCGCGGTCTCCGGGCTCGACCTGGCGCAGGCCGAGCAGCAACTGGCCGCGCTGCTCGCCGAACGCACCGAACTGGACCAGGAGCGCAGCGAGAACTGCCAGGCCCTGGCTATCGTGTTCAACCGTCCACCGGAGCACGGCGCGGCCGAGCCGCCGGGCCTGCCCACCAATGCGCTGCCGCGCATCGCGCCCGGCATCCCGGCGGCAGTGATCGGCAGGCGCCCCGACGTGCGGCAAGCGGAATGGCGCCTGCGCGCCGCTCTTGCGGACTCCGACGCTACCCGCGCCGGCTTTTATCCCAAATTGACGCTGACCGGTCTCGTCGGCACCAGCAGCGCGGCGCTGGCCTCGTTGCTGCGAGATCCCACCGCCCTGCTCGGCGCGGGCCTGAGCCTGCCCTTCCTGCAATGGGAGAAAGCAAAGCTGACGATACAGGTCTCGCAAAACGAATACCGGGAAAAGGTGGTGCGCTATCGCCAGTCGCTGTACACGGCGTTCGCCGAAGTGGAGAACGCGCTGTCCGGCCATGCCAGCCTGGCACTACGGGATCAGCGCCTGGCTGAATCCCTGCAGGCGGCGAGCCGGGCCGAACGGCTCGCCGCGGGCCGCC